>JBDRGJ010000052.1:0-7335 GCA_043817835.1 bacterium | reverse complement strand
TGCTCCGGCCCACAGGAACTGGGGCTTGTCGATTTTGCCGTACATGGAAGGATTTTTTTTGTCGCCGATGCGGTATTCATACATTGCCGGCTGTCCGTTTGGCCCCTTCATTATTCCGTCGAGCGTCATCACGGTTTTTATGAAGCTTAAAGCCGCTTCTTTCCGCCCCGCGGCTATCAATGCCAGCGCATACCAGGCATTGCCGTGCGGCCAGATGCCGCCGTTCAGATACAGATACGGCCCGCCGGCCTCGTCCCCGCTGAATTTAAGGTAATCGCGCAACAGATGGAAATCCATCGGGAAAGCATTGTAAACGCCGACTTTGCCGTCGAGAATTTTTGCCCCCGCGGTTTCGACCAGCTTGTTTGTTCTGGTCCCGTCAAGAAGACCGAAATGCGCGCAAAGAAGGGAGCCGATGTACAGGTGCGGGTCTTTTTTGCCGTCGCCGTAGTAATTGATCAGATATCCGGCATCCTCGTCCCACAGCTTTTCATTAAGCCCTTTCTGCATTCTTTCCGCCTGGTCCGCATACCTGCGCAAATCAGCCGTATTCTCTCCAAGAACGGAAGAAATAAAAATGAATTCCCGCCAGGCCCGTATGGCAAGTGTGGTCATGTACGCGCGCGGACCGAAGCTTGAACCGATATCCCACCAGTCCGGACGATACGCCCATATCAGGCCGTCGTCCTTTAAATTGTATGCCGCCTGTCTGATGCTGGTTGATATAAACGGGTAAAGCCGGCGCAGGGTTTTTATGTCTTTGGAATGCCGCAGATACTTTGCGGAAACTATGGTGAACCAGAAGTGGTTCCAATTATCTTTGCCCGCGAATTCAGCGGCATAACGGTTGTCCTTCCAGTAATAAGCATGCGGTATTATGCCGCCGGGGCCGGCATGCCCGGCTATAAACTCAAGGTCATTTTTCACGCGGACGGGATCAAAATTAACAGCCGCCAGATCCGTCATCAGGGCATCGTGTGTAAAGAAAAAATTATATTCGGCGGGGCATGGCATAGGGACTATGTTTCCGTCAAGATAATGCGCATTGGCCGCCATTATGGCCTTGGCCCAGACGGCGGAAGCGTCAAGCGAATCATCCCCCGTTTTCATCGGGCCGCTGAAAGCCTTGTCAAGGACATACCGTTCATAGAGGGAGGTTTCTTTACCATGGTTATCAATAAGATAACCCGCGATACTTTTGGCTTCCCCGGCTTTGGCGGAGCCTATGATCTGCACAACTTTCATTTTCCCGCCGGACGCAAGCTTTTTCTTATAAACAAAAAAAGCGGCGGGCCGTTTAGATGCCGCCCTGGGAAGGATTTTGCTTTTGCCCTTCCAACGGTAAATCCATGAATCTGCGGCATCACCGCCGGTAAAAAAATCCGAAGGCGTCTGTCCGGCATTTGCCAGAAAAATCCCGGCATTGCCGGTTTCGGCATCTGCGAAATTGAAGTAAACCGCCTTGCCGCCCGAATCAGATTCCACCCGCGCATTGCTCTTGAGCGCCGAAGTATGGCTGGTTTTCACGGAAGTTTCAAGGTGGGTGTAAAACTCAAATAATTCTTCACGGGTTGAGTTATTGGTTATTTCAAATGTCGCAACCATGGCGGGTTTATTTTTGCAGAATTCATAGGCAATACTTATGGTTTTTGTGCCGTCACTTCTATTAAACGAAACCATATAGGGGGTCTGCTCATAAGAAAAGGGAGAATCAAGCAGTTCGCCGGGCTCATTGCCGGCTTTTATGCCAAGAAACATTATGCGCGATTCGCCCCGTCGCCAGTAATCATCGCTCAGATCAATGCTGTTGGCCACCGGATAAAAAAAACTGATGCGATTTAAAAGCGGCGAACTGTTATGGGACTCTATCCCGGCATAAGGGCCTCCCACTTCAATCTGAGCCGCCGGGCTGCTGTAATGCCCGCAAGTCTGCCGCGCATATTTTCTGCCGCGTCTGCATATACAAAAGGCATGACAATAACAACCCCTAAGACAATCCGCATTTATTTATAATCCAAAACAGTTCTAATGGTAATAAGCGAATTAACAACGGCAATGCTTGACTCCGCCCCCTCATTTTCGTTGATTCCGGACTCATTAAGTCCGTCGCGGGAACCGCCGCTGGCCGCGTCATAAATAGGTTTGCCGGCTATATTATTGCCCAGAAACCATTCAAAAGCCAAACGCGCCTTTTCCTTGTATGAACTTAAACCGGTGACGCGGTATGCCTCGGCGCAAGCCTCAACCATGGCGGCAGCATCAGTAGGCTGCTGGTCATAAAGGGCGGGCCTGCCGCCTTTTTGGTACCAGCCCTTGTTTCCGATTATCTGGAGCATATCCTCTTTGGGAAAACTTACCTTTATAAGAAAATCCAGTGTTTTTCCCGCCGTATCCAGAAATTCCTTGTTTTTGCTGTCTTCATAGGCAAGAAAAAGGACGTGCGGCATTTTGGCATTGTCGTAGGTTAATGTATCCTCAAACCAGGGCCAATCCCCGGAGGAGTTTTTTTTATACATGGACACTAACCGGTCTGCCAGAGATTCCATTACGGCCCTCACCTCATCCGATTCAGGAAAGCGCTCAAGGTAATAATGCAGCCCCAGCATTGCATATGCCATCGAACGCGTAAATCCGAGTGTTTTGGCCCGCGGCAAAGCTTTTTGAAAAATTTCACGGGCTAAAGACCCCATTTCACTGTCAACAGGATAAGCCGCCGCATATCCCAGACCCCACAAGGCGCGGCCATATGAGTCTTCTGTCGCTGTGCCGTGGCTGTGCTGTGCAAAATCCATTCTGTGATAAAAATTGCCGTTCTTCATCTGCGCGCGTTTAAGATATTTTATATATATCCCCGCCAGCGCGGCGGCGGTTTCGTCTCCGGGTTTTATATGCCTGTTGTACATCAGCACGGCAGCCAGAGCGCGCGCAACATCTTCCGTGCAATATCCGTTCTTGCGGTTGGGTGTGGTATAGGTCGCATGCTCAAATATCCCGGTGTCATCCGTGAGCGTTTTCAGATGGCTGAGTTTAGGCTCAGGTATCACCAATGTGTCTGTCTTGGAAGACGACACAGTTGTTTTTTCGGCGGCAGACAGGACCGTGACGGCACAGACAAAGTGACATGAAATAATGCAGGCCGCAATTGATCCGAACAAAGACCGACGGGCGTAATTCATCATACAATCCGTTCTCCTTTTTCGCTGAATATATGGCTTTTATCCAATGCAAACACGACGCTTATTTTGTCGCCTGATTTGACGGGAAAATCATGCTTCTGACTTGATTGAAAGGCAAGACCGCCCGCATTGCAGTGCAACACGACGTCATTTCCCATGGATTCGGCCAGTTCGACTTCGCAATCAACCGGCTCGCTTAAATTCATTCCGGGGAATGTTCTTCCGGACAGGTATATATGTTCGGGTCTTATGCCCAGCATGTATTTATGCCCGGCAGTCAGATGCGTTGAAATATGCCGGGGCAGCGGGACCGTGAGCCCGCTTATTTTTAGATGCTCCTGCCCTTGCGCATAAGCCGGTTCTGCGGCAAATAAGTTCATGGGCGGGCTGCCGATGAAAGTCGCCACAAAGGTGTTGCATGGCTGCAAATACAGCTCCAGGGGAGTTCCGCACTGCTGGATAATGCCGTCATTGAGCACCACCATGCGGTCAGCCATGGTCATGGCCTCGCATTGATCATGCGTCACATAAATTGCCGTGGTTTTCAGCTTCCTGTGAAGCCTGGATATTTCGGCTCTCATACGGGTCCTCATCGTGGCATCCAGGTTGGACAGAGGTTCGTCAAACAGAAAAACTTCCGGTTTTTTGACCATGGCCCTTCCGACAGCGACACGCTGGCGCTGTCCGCCGCTGAGCTCCTTGGGCTTTTTATGAAGCAAATCAATCAGACCGAGAAATCCTGCCGCTTCATTTACCCGTTTTTCAGCCTCGTCCCTGTCGATTCCTCTTATGCTTAAGCCGAAGCCGATATTCTCACGGACAGTTAAATGGGGAAACAGGGCGTAATTCTGAAAAACCATGGAGATATTCCTGTCTTTCGGAGGCAGATCGGTTATATCCCTGCCGCCGATGAACATTTTTCCGGCGGTCACGTCTATCAATCCGGCGATCAGTCTCAGAACGGTTGATTTTCCGCAGCCCGAAGGCCCGACAAAAACCACGAATTCCCCGTCACTGATGGAAATATCCAGGTCCTTTACGGTGGGCTTTTCATTGCCCGGATAATGCTTGGTAACTTTTCCTAAAACAATGTTTGCCATAGAATCTATCCTTTTATCCCGGAGGCGGCTATCCCTTCCACAAAATACCGCTGGAAGAAAACATAAGCCGCAACCACGGGGATTATCAGGAGCATCGAAGCCGCCATCTCCACGCCGATGTCGCCTCCCGCCTGTCCTCCTACGCTGAACATGGTTATCATCTGCGGCATTGTCATCATGGTCTGTCGCCGTATGATCATCATGGGCCACAGTACTTCGTTCCAGGTGTTCATGAACGTAACTATTCCCACCGTGACCATGGCCGGCTTTGAAAGCGGCCAGAAAATTCTGGTCAGAATTTTAAGCTCTCCTGCGCCCTCAATTCTTGCCGCTTCCATCAGATCGCCCGGAATGGCAACGAATGTCTGTCTGAAAATGAGAATGCCCATTGCGGTTATCATCGAGGGCGCCACAAGCCCGGTATAAGAATCGGTCCAGCCTAATTTTACGACCAGCGTGTAAAGCGGAATCAGCGTCAATTGTCCGGGAATCATCATTGTCAGCAGCACTATCATAAAAACGGCATCCCGGCCCCTGAATCTGAGTTTGGCAAGCGCATAGCCCGTAAGGGAGCTGAAGAAAATCACCGATGCTGTCGTGCACCCTGCGACGATAAAACTGTTTAAAAGGGCTCGGGCTATGGGAATTTTTCTGAAAACGGCCGAATAATTGTCCAGCATGAAATTGGATGACAAAAGGCTGAGGGAAGCCGCCTCGGCAACAGGTTTCAGGGAAGCCGACGCCATCCACAGAAAAGGATAAATGAAGCTCACGGCAGCCGAGAGCAGCACAAGATGCAGGACAAGCTTTTTCATGGGCTTCAGTATTCCGTTTCGCCACCCAGATATTTTTTCTGCACCAGAACGACCGCGAATATCAGGGCCGCCAGGGCAAAGCCGATTGTGGCGGCGTAGCCCATATGCTGAAACATAAAGGCATGCTTGTACATATAAAGCACCACGGACATCGTTCTGTTGAGCGGTCCGCCGCCTGTCATCACATAAGGTTCGATGAAAAGGCTGAACGCCCCGAAAGTGGAAAGGACGACCACCAGAAGCATGGTCGGCCGTAAAAGCGGCATGGTTATGCGCCAGAAAGCCTGCCAGCGGTTTGCTCCCTCAATCCGGGAAACTTCATATAAAGCCCCCGGGATATTGAGTATGCCGGCCAAAAAAAGAATTATGTAAAAGCCCATGTTTTTCCATGTCGCCATGACGGCAATTGACGGCATGGCAAGTCCGGTGCTGGTAAGCCATCGGACAGGAGGCAGGCCCATTGAAGTTAAAAGCTGATTGAAAATTCCGGCATCGGTGGAATAAAGCTTCTGCCACAGAATGGTTACCACTGCTCCCGAAATTATCACCGGCAGAAAAAAAGCCGCCCGAAAAAATGTCTTGGCGACTATTTTTTCGGCAAGTACAATTGCGATTAAAATGGAAAAAATTATCTGAAGCGGCACATGAATCGCGATAAAAACAAGCGTATTCAGAAGCGCCTGGCCGAAATCCGCATCATGAAGCAGAAAAATGAAATTTTTCAGTCCTATAAACTCGGGGTTCGTTATTAAATCCCAGCGGTGAAACACCAGGTATAAAGAAAAAAACAGCGGATAAGCCGTAAACACAAGCAAAAACAGCATATAGGGCGATATGAAGAAATACCCTATTTTTTCATTTTTCTCGTCACCAGCGGGCATATATATCGCGGACTTTTGCGGCGGCTTCCTTCATGGATTCTTCGGGTTTTATCATGCCGTAGACGGCCGATGCCTCAAACTGCCTTGAAATTATATCCAGAATCTGGGTGAGATGGGGAGATTCATCAGTCGGTACCACATGCGCCGCCTGCCGGGCCGCTTTCCTCAAAAGCGGGTTCTTTCTGAAGAAATCTTTAAAATACTCATCTTCGGCCAGATTGCCGCGCATGGGAATCTGGCCGGTCATTTCAAGGAGCTTGAGATCGGCATTTTTGCTTATAAGAAATTTGACGAACTCCCAGGCTTCGTCCGGATGCCTGGTGGTGCTGAATATCACGATATTTTTAGGGTCACCGTAGGTGTAGACCGGTCCTTTATGATTATCGGGAACAGGAATCGGAGTGAGATCAAATTTAAAATCGGGCTTAAGCCTTCCGTAGTATTTTATCACCCATGGGCCCACTATGCTCATCGCAGTTTTGCCTTCGAGAAAAATATCGCCTGAAAATCCGAGCATCGGAAAATAGCCTTTTTGAAACCCTTCCCTGAAAAATTTCATCACAGCGACCCCGTCCTCATTGTCAAAAACGGCTTTGTCGTTTTTGAGCAGCGTCAGGCCGCCTGTCGCGGCCGCATAAAAGGGATAGAAATCAAACAGTCTCTGCCACCACATGGTTTTTATGGAAACCGACATCGCCCAGCGGCCCGGATTGTTCCGGTCTGCAGACAGTATCCGGGCCAGATTAAAAAAATCAGAGTAGGTTTTCGGTGGATTAAGTCCGAGCGCGCGGAACATGGCCGTGTTGTAGGCAAGCATCACCGGATTACATTTCCACGGAACCTGATAAAGTTTTCCGTCCCGCGAACGGAAGCTCTCCGTCTGTCTGACTCCCGTCCTGCCGGCTATGACCTTTTGATGTCCGGGAAAGCGCTCCAGCGCCATCACTGCTTTTGATTTGATGAGCCTTCCCATTATGGCCGGAAGTATATTGGAGCATACATCGGGCGTGGTTTTGGAAACTATGGCGGCAAGAAGCACCTCTTCGTTGGATTGGGTTGCCGGGATAGGCTCCATTTTCACCTGTGCCCCGGGGATGCTCCCGGTTCCATTTTTCAACCAGAAAGCGGCCGAGTTCCAGCTCTTCCGGATTTGAGGAAGTCCAGTAGGTGATTTCAGCGCCGCGGGACAAAACGCTGAAAACAAGGAGAAATGCGGCAGAAAGCATCAGGCGCATGGAAAATCCGACCTGCCGGGCGTTACTGACAGTCACCCAAGTAATGTCCTCTCTGGCCGCGCAGGTTTGGAGCGAGACAAGGAACGAGGAGCGAGCATAGCGGGGCTATGTAAGCGACGAGTGACGCA
>JBDRGJ010000051.1:0-3039 GCA_043817835.1 bacterium | reverse complement strand
AGGTTAGCCTGCCGGAGTTATTAAGCGGAAATTTCTTCGCAGCAGCGGAATTCCACGCAATTCATTTCCAGCAAAGACAAACCTTCACTGACCGCCTTATTTTCCATAACGACTTGATCTGCCGGAAGTATAGGCAGGCTTCATTTGCGTCCCAGCAGCCAGGATTACTTCCGATAACGCGGTGAATTATTCTGCTACGGACCCAGGCAAAAACTGAGGGGAAGCTTTTTCTGATGCGTGAGGATTGAATTGAGCATGCGAATGGGATTTTTATCGTTGAGCCTGGCAGTTTGTTGCAATGACATCAGAACATCATGGTTTAAGACCCCATTCAACGACCGGTTGCCGAAAGTGATTTTGCGAAGCAATACGCTGGGCCGGATAAGCCGCTCAGCATGATTGTTGTGATATGGTATGCCGGGATAATCCAGAAATGTGAAAAGCTCATCTTTGTGACGAGCCAAGCGTTTGCTTATCCGGGTCAGAACAGACTTTTGCGGATCCGGGAACTGAAAATCACCAAGCGTTTCTTTTATGAGCCTGCGTTTCACTTCAAACTTCTGTTTTGAAATTTCTTTTCCGCCGTACAACCCGCTTAAATCAATAGCCTGTTGCAGCAGGTTCTTTAATTGCCGGCAGTAAACATGGTGCGGGTCGTCCTCGCCGGTGCATTCCAGAATTTTTTTCAAATCCCGTAATAAATGTACAAGGCATTTCTGCTTAGCCTTTGCTTCCAGTTTGTTATAAGCGCCCAGGAAATCAGATACCAGGATGCCGCCATAGCGCTTGCCCAAAACAGCTTCCACCACCTTTTGCCCCCGGCTCTTGTCAATTACATGCAGGCAGATCCTGGTAGTGGCAAAGACCCAGTCCCAGTAGTTATCGCCGTCAACTGGCGCGCCCGTTTCATCGGCGTGCACATAAGCCGCTTTTTTGAGTTCAGTCTTTAACTCCTCATATAAAGGAAGGGCTTTGCGCCGCACCTGATTGTTAAATCCAGGGATAGAAGAGGCTGTCACTTTCAAGCCGCATAGATATGCAAAAATCTTTTGTATATCGCGCTGCGACACCTTGACGGTATATTTCAGATACGCGGCCACCGCTTTTGCCTTTGGCCCGATATAACTGCGGGGGATTTCCTCCTTGCCGATTCCGCTCACCACTTCTTTGCAGGTCTTGCACCAGTAAAAACGGTGCAGATATTTCCTGACTTCAAGGCGCGGCAGAATAATATCCTCCTGTATGTGTTCCTCGGTGTCGCAACATTCCGTTAGTTCCCTGCTTCCGCATTGCGGACAGCGCTCCAAGGTCACTTCCTCCTCAATATCCACCCGGTCCGGCTTTTTCCGAAACCAGCCGGCGTGTCCTTTGGGTGCACCGCGTTTTTTAGGCTCCTGTTTTATTTCTCCGGTTTCTTCTCCCAGCTTTTTCTTCCTTCGGCTGAACCATTTGTCGCGCAGTTGTTTCAAATCATACGCCAATAGAACTTTCTCACCTTCCAGTTGCGTTATGCGCCGGCCCTTTTCTTCCAGTTCAGCCTGCAACCTGGCGCAATTAAGACAATGCTCTTTATTCACAACCGCTTTCCCCCTTGAGCTTTTCCATAAAATCATTGCATAAGGGATAAGCATACACGTCTTTTATCTCGCCATGCCATTGATAGGAATTCCCGCTCTTGGATGCCCCTTTGCTCTGCCCCAGATAAATCCAGTTCGCCGCTTTATAGCATGTCCCCTTGTACCGGCGGCTATCCACAAATGTTTCGGCAAGGCAGAGCCTGACCTTATACCGCGTCCACCAATCAACTACCACCCGTTTTACCGCCACGCTTAATACGTGGCTCGCCAGATATTTCACATGCACCCACGGAAAAATCAGAAAACGCGTGTTATTGACCACCCCCTGCAGATTCTTCTCCCGCACCGCCGCCTCCCAACCTATATACTTGTCCCGGCTTGCCAGCTTCCAGCAGGGCGAACCCCAACCTATCAATCCCACTTCTTTTCCCGCCAGATAAACACGATACTTCATTGAACGCCCCACCATCGGACGATACCCAAGGTAATGATATTGCGCTATCAAGCCATTCCACCGCACCGATTCTTCCTGCTTTACCACCGCCCGAAGTTCCACCTTGCCAAAATCGTGCAGCACCCCGGTTACCGCCTCTTGCTCCCATACCAACGGCAATAGATTCTCTGCCGCGACAGCCCGCGCTCTGTTGTCCCGCCCTACATGTTTGCGGGGCGGCAACTTTATCAACCCCGCTTTCTCCAATCGCAGCATAATCTCGCGGCAGGCTACATCCTGGGGCATCCCATTCGGCTGATACCACCCCAATTGCCGACACACCTCTTTGGATAGCTGCCGCCGGCCTCCTTGCGGATTTTTTTCTATCACGGACCGGATTGCCGCTATCACCGTTTCCGTGAGTTCTTTGCCGCGTATCCGCAATAATTCGCTCATGAAAAAAGATAGCAAATTTAAAGATTGGACGCTAGTGGGTAGTTTTAAGACGGAAGGATTTGCTGTTGGCAGGCGGTTTGAAATATTTTTTGAAAAATCAACTCCGGCAGGCTAACCTATTACCCGGAACGTGCCGCCAATAACACAACCTTCCAAAAGATTGCGGATAAATATATTGGTTTACACGGGAAATATCTCAAGTCCCCTGCTTGGAAATGGATGCTCCCCAAGATAACCGCTGTTTTCGGCAAGAGGAAGGTCAATGATATTAAGCCAGGAGAAATACAGCAGTTCTATAACGAGATAGCCACCCGGACCAGTGCTGCCAACGCGACCCGCCATTTAGTTATCTTCAGTGCCATATTTAACAAGGCTTTGGCCTGGGGTGATTTCTATGGGATCAATCCTTGCTCCAGAGTTAAAAAGGGCCGGCAAGCCGCAAACCGCCTGCGATACCTGACGATAGGAGAAATACGACTACTGCTCAGATGCGCCCCTCCGCGCCTTTATCCTGTGCTGGTATGTGCGCTGCTGACCGGGATGCGGCGTGGTGAGCTGCTAAACCTTAAGTGG
>JBDRGJ010000050.1:0-9407 GCA_043817835.1 bacterium | reverse complement strand
AAATTATGTCAGTTATTTCTTAACGAGCCCTAAGTGAAAAGGTTGTCGGCGTCCCTTAGAAGGGGAAGTCCGGCATCCCTTATTGAGACGATGGGCGAAGACACGGGCCAGGAAATGCTTATATCGCTGTCATTCCATCGTATGCCCCGCTCATGCTGCGGCGAATATTCGGCGGAAACCTTGTATGCCACATCGGCCGTTTCGCTGAGCGCTGTGAAGCCGTGGGCGAACCCGGCAGGGATATAAAGCATGCTGCCGTTTTCTGCGTCCAGGATTTCCCCGGCCCATCTGCCGTAATGCGGCGAGCCTTTGCGTATGTCGACGGCCACGTCGAAAACCGTCCCCCGGACGCAGCGCACGAGCTTGGCCTGAGCTTTCGGCGGGTTCTGGTAGTGCAGCCCCCGTATGACTCCCTTCACCGAACTGGAAAGGTTGTCCTGCAGGAAGACTTCTTTTATTCCTGCCGCGCAAAAATCCGAATGCCTGTAAGTCTCAGCGAAGAACCCCCGGGCATCCCTTAAAAAGCGCGGTGTGACAAGTATGATTTCCGGAAGGGCGAGTTGTTTGAATTCAAAAGCCATATTCAACCAGGTGAGGTGTCAGGCGTGAAGTGTGAGGCGTCGTTGCTCCTCACTCCTGACTCCTCACGTCCCATTGGCGCCTCACTCCTGACTCCTAACGCCTCACGTTTCATTTGCGATATCCGACAGATATTTTCCGTAGCTGGTTTTTTTCATGACAGCGGCAAGTCCGGCAAGCTGTTTCTTTCCTATATAACCCATGCGGTACGCTATTTCCTCCACGCAGGCTATCTGCTGACTCTGTCTCTTTTCTACTATCCTCACAAATTCGGCGGCTTCCAGAAGGGAGTCGTATGTCCCGGTATCAAGCCATGCGTAGCCTCTTCCCAGTATTTTCACTCTCAGCCTGCCCTCCGCGAGATAGCGGTTGTTGAGGTCCGTTATTTCCAGTTCTCCCCGAGCCGATGGCTTCAGGGATGCTGCCAGGCGCGGCGCCATGGGATCATAAAGGTAAAGCCCGGTGACCGCATAGTCGGATTTAGGCCGCTTCGGCTTTTCCTGTATCGAAAGCGCTGTGCCGGACCCGTCAAATTTCACCACCCCGTACCGCTCCGGGTCCGAGACACGGTAGCCGAAGACAGTGGCTCCGCCGTTGGACTCGGCCGCCTCCCGCAGGATATCCGGAAGGCCGTGGCCGAAAAAGATGTTGTCTCCCAGAATAAGCCATACGCTTTGCCCGTCGATGAATTTCCGCCCGATGATGAGGGCTTCGGCTATTCCCCGCGGCTTTGCCTGGCTGGCGTAGGTTATGCCGATGCCGAGGCGGCTTCCGTCGCCCAGGAGCTCCCGGAAACGGCCCGTGTCCCTGGGGGTTGAAATCACAAGGACTTCCCTTACTCCGGCCAGCATAAGGGTGGCAAGAGGATAGTAAATCATCGGCTTGTTGTATATCGGCAGAAGCTGCTTTACCATGGGGATGGTTATGGGATGCAGTCTTGTGCCGCTTCCTCCGGCCAGTATTATTCCTTTCATGCTTTTTCCTTTACTGCGGTGATAAGATAATAAGTTAAACTCCGTCCTCGGCTCTTGCCGTCCTTCCACGCTCTGCGGTTTATCGTTTTTCTTCACACCTCATACCTCATGCTTAATACTTAACACAACTCACTGCGTTTCTTTTTCAAATAGTCGACTATTTCTTTGACTTCCTGCGTCCTCTCCAGCGGACAGACCATAATGGCGTCCGGGGTCTCAACCACTGCCATGTTGCGCAGTCCTATGGCGGCTATCATGCGTTTGGAGCTGTAAACAAGGCTGTTTTCGCAGTCCCTGGCCATTACGTCGCCCAGAATCACGTTATTCTTCCGGTCTTTTTCGGATATGCGGTGCAGGTAAAACCAGCTTCCCACGTCGCTCCACCCTATGTCGCAGGGTATCATGTAGACCAGCGGGGACTTTTCCATGACGCCGTAGTCTATCGAAATGAAGGGCATGCGCGGAAAAATCCTGTTCAGCGCGCCATGGTTTATTCTGCCGTTGCGGAAAGCCTTTTCCGCCATAACATCCAGAAGACGGCCTGCGCCCGGGATGTTCCTGCGTATTTCCTTGAGGATGACGGAAGCCCTGAATACGAACATTCCGGAATTCCAGAAATGCCGCCCTGAGTTCAGGTACCTGCGCGCCGCCGCGACGTCCGGTTTTTCCGTGAATTTTCTTACTTTGACGGCAGGACCGTTCATGCGCGGTCTGTTTTCCGCTTCCATGTAGCCGTAGCCGGTCTCAGGCCTGTCAGGTACGATGCCCAGGGTGACTATCCTGCCTTTTTGCGCATCTTTCACTGCCGACCTTATGATTTTAAGGAAACGGGACACGTTTCTTATTGTGTGGTCTGCGGGCAGCGCCAGAAGAACAGGGTCTTTTCCCAGTTTAAGGGCGTAAACAGCGGCAAGGCCTATGGCAGGGGCAGTGTTCCTGCCCGCCGGTTCTGTTATTGTACGGAAATTTTTAAGCCGGCTGCGGCATGAATCGGACGAGTGAAGCCGGTTGGTCATGACAATGACACGGCTGTTTTTAACCAGCGGCTTCAGCCGGGCTATCGTGGCCTGCAGGAGTGATGCCTTGCCCCCCAGGCTCAGAAACTGTTTGGGCAGCAGCCGGCGGCTCATGGGCCACAGGCGGGTACCGGAGCCGCCTGCCAGGATTACCGCAAAAATATCGTTTTTCCGGTCAGTTTTCCGTTTTTTATTTTTCATAGAGAACTGCTTATGTGAGGCTCAATAGGTGGATAGGCTGTAGGCAGTTAGTCTATTTGGCTAGTAGGCGAGTAAGCTTGTAGGCGCTGAAAAGCATACCTGCTTACCAGCCTGCAAGCATACTAGCTTACAGTCTAAGCAACCTGAGTAGTTACAATTTTACACAAAAGCCACCGGCACTGATACTGAAAAAATTGCCACACCGGACATTCCCCCGAGCTGAGCCCTGTCCTGAAAAATGGTAAAATCTGCTTCACAATATGAAAAAGCAGAAAATCGGGAATCATCCCAGACCCGCCAAAGTTCCGCCGGGAAAAGCGGGTTCTGCGTCCCGACGGCACCCGTATGCTTTGCGGTATCGGGCAGACCGCGGACGCGGCGCCGAATCCGAGGAAATGGAATGGCTCAGGTTAAGTCCGGCCAGGAGAATGATGGAAACCTCCAGGCTGTGGAAAATATATCTTGCGCTGGGAGGCAGTCTTGACCCCCAACCCGATACTCAAAGTCCTTTCTATTTTAGGCAAAAACCGCGTTAAATCACTGCTTATAGGCGGGCAGGCGTGCATAATTTACGGGGCGGCGGAATTCAGCCGGGATTCGGATTTTGTCGTTCTTGCCACTGCGGCGAATCTCGGGCGGTTGAGGAAGGCGCTGGGTTCCCTTAAGGCGGAACAGATTTATGTTCCGAAGCTTGAAATAGGGTATCTCGAACGTGGGCACGCATGCCATTTCCGCTGCGCCGCCGGAGGCGTGAAAGATCTGAGAATAGACGTGATGACGCGGCTCAGGGGCTGCGAATCTTTCGATAAATTATGGGAGCGCAGGACCGTTGTATCCGCGGGAGCCGTCAGGCTGAATGTCATGGGACTCAGGGATCTTGTGCAAAGCAAGAAGACCCAGCGGGACAAAGACTGGCTGATGATAAGGCTTCTGGTTGAAAACGACATCCTGGTTCACGGGAAAAATTTTTCCAAAGACCGCCTGGAGTGGTGGCTGATGGAAGCCAGGACCAGCGAGCGGCTTATCGGGTTGTGCGCCCGGTATCCGGAAGCCGCGGAAAAATGCGTCAGGCAAAGGCCCCTTATGGCGTTTGCCCGCGACGGAGATATCCGGACGCTCAACATGCGTCTTCTGGAGGAGGAACATAAGGAGCGGCTGAAGGACACCGCATACTGGGAGCCGTTGAAAAGGGAACTGGAATTTCTGCGCCGCCGGCGTGTCAGGAGATTATAAAATGACCAGACTCAAGATACTTGTCACCGGGGGAGCCGGTTTTATAGGGTCGCATTTATGCCGCAGGCTTCTGGCTGAGGGCCACGACGTCCTGTGTGTCGACAGCCTTTTCACCGGGAGCAGGGACAACATAGCGGACCTCCATGACAATAAGAATTTCGAGTTCCTCCGCCACGATATAACCCTTCCCATCTGCCTTGAGGTGGACCAGATTTACAACCTGGCCTGCCCTGCCTCGCCTGTCCACTACCAGTTCAATCCCGTGCACACAACAAAGACCTCGGTGAACGGCGTAATCAACATGCTGGGGCTGGCGCGCCGGACGAAGGCCAGGATTCTTCAGGCCTCCACCAGCGAGGTCTACGGCGATCCGGAAATGCATCCCCAGGCCGAATCGTACTGGGGCCGGGTCAATCCCATAGGCCTGCGAGCCTGCTATGACGAAGGCAAGCGATGCGCCGAAACGCTTTTCTTTGATTACCACCGCCAGCACTGCCTGCAGATAAGGGTGGTCAGGATTTTCAACACCTACGGACCCAATATGAATCAGAATGACGGGAGAGTAGTTTCCAATTTCATAGTGCAGGCCCTGCGCAATCAGGACATAACGGTCTACGGGGACGGCTCCCAGACGCGAAGCTTCCAGTATGTCGACGACCTGGTGGAAGGGCTTATCGGGATGATGAACAATGCTTCTGATTTTACCGGCCCGGTGAACATGGGTAATCCGGACGAGTTCACCATCAGGGCGCTGGCGGAAAAAATTCTTTCGCGTATCCCGGAAAGCAAAAGCAGAATAGTTTATAAGCCTTTGCCTGAAGATGACCCGAAACAGCGCCAGCCGGACATCTCCCTTGCGATAAAAATGCTCGGCTGGAAGCCGGCAGTAAAGCTGGATGACGGGCTAAAGAAGACCATAGAATATTTCAGAAAAGTTCTTTGAAAGACAGTGTGCCTGCCATAATTCATGCCAAGCCGTTCCCCCGAGAAGAGTTGAATATTGTCTTGAAATTGCTATAATGTTCAATTATTGAACATTGTGGTCCCGCAACCGATCCATAATTTAAGAAAAGAATTATGCCTTCACCGAACGAATTGAAACTTTTGGACCTTATGGCGGAAAAACCCGCCGGTTCACAGCGTGCGCTTGCGGCTGCTTCGGGTTTTTCGCTGGGCCTCACCAATGCAATACTCAGGCGCCTGGTCAGGACAGGCTACATAAAAATCCAGAGCCTAAGTCCCCGCAAAATGAGCTATATGCTGACACCCAAAGGACTGTCGGAAAAGACCAGAAGAAGCTGCGACTATATTGTAAACACCATAAAAAGTTTTCGCACATGCCTCGGCAGAGTCAAGGGCGTGATTGGCGGGGAAATCGCCGCGGGAAAAAGGCATTTCATAATAATTGGGGACGGCAACATAGCCGAATTGACCGAACTGGCGCTCAGGGAACTCGGCGGCGGCGTGACTTTTGAAAAAACGGACAAAATCCTCCCGGACCTCAATCCCGCCGCAGTGGTTCTGGACTGCCGTTTCGACGCCATGGAAGACGGCAAAATAGGCATATCCATGCTTTCCAAACTTCTGGAGGGCTCAGTAATCTGATGATTTCGGGAAAGCTGACAAAAGCCGTAATCAATAAAATCGTTACCGGGTTCAAGCCTGAGAAAATCGTTATTTTCGGTTCTCAGGCGCGGTCGGACAGACAGGTGAACAGCGACATAGATATAGCCGTTGCGGGAATCAATGCGGCCCAGGCCGGTGAAATACGGGAAATACTGAACGAGGAATTGGAGACACTTTTGGATTTTGATGTGGTTTCTCTGGATGATTTGAGAAACGAGGCTCTTAAAAAAAGCATACAGGATGAGGGGGTTGTAATCTATGAACGAAATGCTGAATGACAAGCTGGCCAATTTTTCCAAAGCTCTGCTGAAACTCAAGGAAGGACTCGGGGAAAAAGGCTATGCGCTTGTATTGGACGGCACGCTGCAAAGATTTGAATTCACGTTTGAAACAGCCTGGAAAGCGATAAAGAAGTTTTTGCTTGTGGAGGGTTATGATTGCGCGTCGCCCAGGGAGTGCATAAAGAAAGCATTTCAAAGCGGATATATAAAGGACGAGAGGGTCTGGCTGGATATTATCAGGGACAGAAATTCAAGCAGCCATATTTATGATGAAAAAGAAGCGGCGAAAATTTACGCCAGGATAAAAGAGGCATATGCAGCGGAGTTTGAAAAACTTGAATCCGGCCTGAAGGAAAAATTAAAAATCCTCACTTAAAAGTGAATAAAAACATGAAAAAAGCGCTTATAACCGGAATAACCGGACAAGACGGGGCATACCTCGCGGAGTTTCTGCTTAAAAAAGGATACGAGGTCCACGGCATAAAGCGCCGCACTTCCCTTTTCAACACGGACCGGATAGACCATCTTTATGAAGACCCCCACAAGAAAGGAAGAAAATTCATCCTTCACTACGGGGATATGACGGATTCAACGACTCTTATCCGTGTCATACAGCATGTGAAGCCGGATGAAATCTACAATCTGGCCGCGCAAAGCCATGTGGCTGTAAGCTTTGAGGAGCCGGAGTACACGGCTGATTGCGATGCTCTGGGCGCTCTGCGCATTCTTGAGGCCATACGGATACTCGGCCTTGAGAAAAAAACCCGCTATTACCAGGCATCCACTTCGGAGCTTTACGGGAAGGTGAAGTCCATCCCCCAAAACGAAGAGACCCCGTTCCATCCCCGCTCTCCTTACGGCGTGGCGAAACTTTACGCATACTGGATAACCGTCAATTACAGGGAGGCGTATGGATTGTATGCCTGCAACGGAATCCTTTTCAACCATGAATCCCCGGTGCGAGGCGAGACTTTTGTCTCCAGGAAAACAACAAGGGCTCTGGCAAGAATCAAGCTGGGGCTTCAGGACACCCTGTATCTGGGGAACCTGAATGCCAAGCGGGACTGGGGCCATGCCGGGGATTATGTGGAGGCCCAATGGCTCATGCTCCGGCAGGATAAGCCGGAAGATTTTGTGATAGCCACCGGGATACAGCATTCGGTCCGGGATTTTGTGACGCTTGCCGCCAAAGAACTTGGAATAACCCTCTCCTGGACAGGCAAAGGCGTCAACGAAGTCGGAGTTGTTTCAAAGGCTTCTCCCCGTCTCTCGTCTAACGTCTCACATCTGACCCCCGGAAAGGCAATCGTCCGGGTCGATCCCAGGTATTTCCGGCCGGCCGAGGTGGATACACTCCTTGGAGACCCGTCTAAAGCGAGGGAAAAACTGGGGTGGACCGCGAAAGTAAGTTTTGAGGAGATGGTTAAGGAGATGGTCCGGGAAGACCTGGCCCACGCCAGGCGGGACGAACACTGCAAAGCCGGAGGCTTCAGAGTGCTGAACCGTCATGAGTAATAAAAAGCTGGCAGAATATACTACTCTAGAGTATACTTATTACGAGTAGGTTTGATTTATGGGCTTTATAAACAGAGAAAAAGAGCTGAATTTTCTTCAAGAAAAATGGGCCGAAAAACGCTCCCAGCTGATGATCATTTACGGCAAAAGGCGCGTCGGCAAGACCGAGCTTATAAAACATTTCCTTAAGGGCAAACCAGCGGTGTATTTCCTGGGGGACAGGCGATCCTCGTCCGAGCAGCTTAAGGAACTCGGAGCGCTGGTGGGAGGACATTTCGGCGACTCCATACTGGCGGAACGCGGATTTTCCGGCTGGCTGGAGGTTTTCAGATATCTCGGCCAAAAGATTGAAAGCCCTTTCGTCCTGGTCGTGGACGAATATCCCTATCTCGTTGAGTCGGATAAAAGCGTCAGCTCCGTTTTTCAAAAGGGCTGGGACGAATATCTCAAAGACAAGCCGGTCTTCCTTATACTTTGCGGTTCCAGCGTGGCCATGATGGAATCGGAAGCCCTTGTCTATAAAGCGCCGCTTTACGGTCGGCGCACCGGCCAGCTTCTGCTCAAGCCCCTTTCTTTTGAAGACTCGCGCCGGTTCTTTCCGCGCAAGAGTTTCAGCGAATTCCTGGAGATATTCACCGTTGCGGGCGGTTTGCCGGCCTATCTTCTCCGCATGGACACTGAAAGTCCGCTGGAGGCGAACATTAAAAAAAGGGTATTCCCGCCCGGGGAATTCCTCCACAATGAAATGGAGTTCATCTTAAAAGAAGAATTGCGCGAGCCGCGGAACTATCTGTCCATCCTGAAGGCGGTTTCCCTCGGCAAGCGCAAATTCGGAGAAATAGCCAATGAAACCGGGCTTGAAAAGAACGTGCTCACCAAATATCTCAACGTGCTTGAGCGTCTGCTCCTCCTGGAAAAGGAAGTCCCGGTAACCGAGGAGAATCCCGCCAAGTCTAAAAAAGGCCTTTACCGGGTGGACGATAATTTCGCGAGGTTCTGGTTCCGGTATGTCTTCCCTTATAAAAGCGAGCTGGAAATAGGCCTGTTTGACGGAGTTCTGGCCAAATTCAGGGAAAGCTTCCCAATGCTTGAATCGCAGGTTTACGAGCGGATATGCGCGGATATTTCATGGAAACACAGGGACAGAATCTTCCCTTTCCGGAAGTTGGGCCGCTGGTGGGACAAAAACACCGAAATAGACATTGTAGGGCTTAATTCTGAAACCGGGCAGATACTGTTTGGCGAGGCCAAGTGGACCAATAAGCCGGTAGGCTTTGATGTGTATCAGCAGTTGCGCTCTAAAGCGGCTGCGGTAAACTGGGGCGCGCCTGACAGGCGGGAATATTATGCCCTTTTCAGTAAAAGCGGTTTTACAGAAGAACTGAAAAACATTGCTGAAAAAGAGCCGTTATTCCTGTTTCACCAGGATAAATTGCAATGAATTTTGTTCCATCGTTAACTCCTCACTCCAAGATATACGTTGCCGGGCACACCGGCCTGGCCGGCTCCGCCATAGTCCGCGCCCTAAAAGCCAAAGGATATAACAATCTTGTGCTAAAAACGCACGCGGAACTGGAGCTGACCGACCAGAAGGCTGTATCAGATTTTTTTAAGAAAGAAAAGCCGGAAAGGGTAATTTTGGCCGCTGCAAAAGCCGGCGGAATACTTGCCAACAGCCGCTACGGGGCCGACTTTATATACATCAATCTGGCAATCCAGACAAATGTCATAGATTCTGCTTACAGGGCAGGCGTAAAACGGCTTGTTTTCCTGGGCAGTTCCTGCATATATCCGAAATTTTGCCGTCAGCCCATGAAAGAGGAAGATCTTTTAACCGGACAGCTCGAGCCCACGAACGAACCGTATGCGGTAGCCAAAATAGCCGGAATCAAGATGTGCGAAGCCTATAATGCGCAGTACGGTACAGTTTTTCTTCCTGTTATGCCTACCAATCTTTACGGACCCAACGACAATTTCGATCT
>JBDRGJ010000049.1:0-8785 GCA_043817835.1 bacterium | reverse complement strand
TGTCGTTCCGATGCCCACGTTGCCCTGCGTCACAAAAACATTTGTGCTGAATGTCACTCCGGCCGCGGCCGTGGTAATTGAACTTACGGTTATGGTGGAAACACCGATAATGTCAAAAGTGGCCATGTTCAGCGTGGTCGTGGCCACATGGCTGCCCAGATTGTCGCCGGAGATGCCGGTCAGGCCGGAACCGTCGCCGAAATACTTCGCGGCGGATGAATAACCGACAATAAACACGTTCGTGCTTATCGTGAGTCGCGGGAGAACCGCGCTCATATTTATGGAGTCGACATTGAGCGTGTAGCCCTCCCTTATTTTTGCGGTGTCCGTGGCGTTATTGACGCAGTACGCGCCTATGCATACGGAACGCATCGCATTCGCATTGGCGCCCGCGCCTAATGCCAATGAGTCAACCTGATTCGCCCTCGCGTAATACCCCAATGCCGCTGCTGATGATTTGGAAGAAGTGTAAGCGCCCACGCCTGTGCCGTAGTAGGAGTTGTTCTGAGAATAAGCCCCCACACCCACGCCATATTGACGGTTATTGTAAGTATTGACTCCTACGCCCACGCCATAATTGTAGTTGTTGAAAGCGTTGATTCCCACGCCCACGCCACCTGAGTAGTTGTTGCTGGCATTATTTCCCACGCCTACGCCCACGCCATAGTTGTTGTAAGCGCTCTCTCCCACGCCCACGCCATACTGGTAGTTGTTGTAAGCGTTGCGTCCCACACCTATGCCGGAATTGTAGTTGTTGTAAGTATTTGAACCGATTGAAATGCCGTATGTATAATTTGAGCCGCCAGTGCCGGGAGGAACTATTACCACACTGCCGTCTAAAACAGTGATTGTTGAGACATTGTTTATCTGGAAGCCTGCCATGTTCAGCGTTGTGGTGGCCACATGATTGCCCAGGTTGTCGCCCGCTGGCAGGCCTGAAGCGCCGGAAATGTCGCCTATGAATTTGCTTGCGTATATCTCGCCCAGCCCTGTCATGCGTATCATGTTAGACGTGCCGGTTGAAATAACAAACATATTGCCGGAGTATCCTGCCCCGCTTGAGACAACCAGTCTGTAAGAAGGCGTAGCAGAGGATATGCCGATGTTGCCGCCGGTGTCTACTGTTAATCTCGACACTCCGCCTGACTGCCATAAAGTGAGCTTGTCTGTAGCATCTTTGGCGAAATCATTTACCCACGCCCACTTCGTCGAACTGTCCCGCGCCAGGCGGATCGAAGAAGCGCCTCCGGCGCCGCCTGTATTATTATGTATGAATAACGATGTGCCCAGTCCGTTTACCGTGTCATTGCTCTCTATAACGGCCACATTAACAGCGGCAGGGGAGGCCACATGAAACCTGCTTGTCGGGCTTGTTGTTCCGATGCCGACATTGCCGGTTGTTGAAACAATCAAATGATATGCGGCGGCGCTGGTTCCAACCCGCAAACTGTATGCAGAAGATGGGCTCGTCTCCTGGATGTCAAGCCTTGCGCCGGGATTCGTCGTCCCTATGCCTACTTTGCCCCATGGAAAAGTCACGGAATCTATGACATTCCATCCCGTGCGCTCGACACTAAGAAAATCCATCTCAGAGGTAAGCGCATCGTCAAGAATGCCGAAACTCAATTTTTCGGATGCCGGGTTTATGCCCCAATACTTGTTATCCGCACTTGCATCGGTTTCCTGAAGCAATATTCGCGGATTGGTGGCGGCTATGTGCAATTTGGCAAACCCGGCCGGATTTGTGGTTCCAATGCCCAACGAGGATACGTCTATTACCTGTTTATTGGCCATATTCAGCGTGGTTGTGGCTACGTGGCTGCCCAGGTTGTCGGCCACCCCGGTCAAACCGCTGATGCCCGAACCATCTCCCACGAATTTAACCGCCGTCATAACGCCGGTGGCGGACATCGAGCCGACTGTCACGCCTGCGGAATCACGCCATATCTGCGCCATCTGGTCGGCGGCCGTGCCGGTGGAGACCACATCCAGAGCCGCCTGCGGTATGCGGGTTGATATGCCTATTGTCTTGGCCGACATGTCCCCGTAAAGCACCCCGCCTATGTTAAGGAAATTGCTTGTTCCTGCCGCAGGAGCGTCCTGGCCATAGCCAATGATAATGTTGCTGCCTCCGCTGGTCACGGATTGCCCGGCCCCTGTGCCCACGAAAGTGTTGCTGGAACCAGTCATCAGACCGTAGCCTGCCTGATAGCCGAAAATAATATTATTGCCTCCGGTTGTCAGGTTGTACCCTGCGCTGTCTCCGGTGATAGTGTTGTAGGAAAATGAATTTGCTGCTCCGGCGCCCTTGCCGCCGGCATAGTAGCCGATGATTGTGTTGTTTGTTCCGGTTTGGTTGTAGAAGCCAGAATCAAAGCCAATGTAAGTGTTGGGGGTGCCGGAGGTGTTGCCCCAGCCGGCACGGAAGCCGAGGCCGGTGTTGTATTGTCCCGTGTTGTTGGTGAGTGCCGCGAAGCCGACCGCGGTGTTGTCGTAGCTTCCTGTATTGGAGTTGAGTGCAAAGTAGCCGAGCGCGGTGTTTTGGCCTCCTGTTGTGTTGGAGTAGAATGCCTTGTAGCCGACCGCAATGTTGGCGCCTCCTGTTGTGTTGGAGTAGCCCGCGGCAGAACCCACAAAAACATTATAAGTCCCGGTATTCACACTGCCTGCATTGACACCAACACCCATGCTCCCTATGCCGGGCAATATTGCCAGAACCGTGCTGCCTGCTATCTGATACCGCGCGGCGGTAATGTCGCTTGAAGTATTTACGCCGTATGCTCCCATTTGCAGCGTGGTTGTGGCCACATGGCTGCCCAGGTTGTCGCCCGATACCGCCATATTGGAACAGACCCAGTTTGTCCCGTCCCATTTCGGTATCTCGTTTAATGCGCATCCGCTCTGGTTAAGCTTGCCCAGCGTTATCGTTGAATTGGCTATGTCCTGACCCAATATTATTCCATCCGCTATCTGGCCGGACGCGCTTATCGCCCCTACCGCTATAGACGACGCTATGACGTCCGCGGGCAGAAATCCGGCCGATATGTTCCCCGGCACAAGACCGGTCAGCCCCGCGCCTGAGCCGGAAAACAATGTCCCCGTCACCGAACCAGCCGCGATTATGTTCGTGGATACCGCCAGCCCGGCGCTTCCGGCCCCCACCCCTATGGATGTCCCGGCGTTGAACGTCACATTGCCCGTCACCGTGTAGGCACCGAGGCTCGTTATCGGGTCTCCCCCGCCTGCGGCGTGCGTAATTGCGTGCGACGCGGGCGCCGCGCTCGACGCCGGCATCCATGTCGCCCCGTCCCAGAATTTCAGCATGTTCACATTGCTGTCCAGCCATAAATCACCCAGCACCGGGCTCGCGGGCGCTGCCGCAGACGTCGCATACCTCTTGCCGGAATGATACAGGCTGTTTATCGCGTACGGCGAAGCCGTCAGTTCCTCCCGCGGAGACAGCTTCACCCCCTCCACCTCAAGCTCCAGCCACAGGCTCCCGCTTTCCCAGTCCAATCCGGCCGGCTCCAGGTCTACCCTGAACACCCCGGTGGACACCGCCACGCTCAACGCCGGACCTGTCCACAGCGGCACAGCGCCGTCTGAAGACGAATATATCCGGAACGCCATGCTCCTGTTCCCGATCACCCGCGCGCCGGACTGCCTGATATTGCCCTGATAGGTGAACTTGACGGGAACTGCGGCATGCAGAAGAAGGGGAGAGGGTAGAGGGGAGAGGGTAGAGAGGGTGAAAGAGAAAAATAAAAGCCGGATAAGCCGGCGCGTACCCGCCGCTTTAACCGTCTTTCCCGTTTCGACCTTTTTCATCATCCCTATGGGGAACCGTCCGCCTTCGCTGCCCTGTGTAAACGCTGCCGGCGGCAGTCGTTCAAAAGCACAAAGCAATCTCAGGCCTGATGGTGACTGTATGTTGTATATACAATTAGTATACAGGGGAGGCCCGCGGCAATCCCGAAGAAATTACGAAGAATCTGTTAAATTTTGATTTTATATTAATAACCCGAAAAGGTAGCAGCTACCTTTTTGCATCAGGGAAATGTGTGTTGTGTCCCCGCCGGATTCAAAGAAGGCTATCTGGAAAGGCTCAAAAAAACAGCAGATGTGGCATTTATTGACAAGGGAACAGTATTCTGTAAATTATTGCGGAACGACGTGTGCCCGGAAAAATTTTTTTTAAAGATTCCCCAAGATTCCCCAGTATTCCTGAAAGGATACAGCCACTGCAACCCTGCCGGCAACAGAATCGTTGCCGAAAATGTCTTTGATACCCTGGAAAAGTCGGGTTTTTAAGTACGCCCCGGACCTTAAGTCAGTCCTCCTTTTGGAATGAAAATTATGAGGCTTATCCCGGGATTGCCAGACGTGTTGTGATTGTCTGTCATCCGCGGAGCTTGGTTTTCAATCTTGTCTTAAACCATCCGGCGAATGGAATTCTCACCGGCTTTTCCGCGTCGCCATACAGTGAAAGATAAATTGTCCCTGACTCCGGCAGGCGCCTTTCCCCGCCGGTCATCCGGCCGTCACCCCGTATTATTATGAAACTCCCCTGCGAAGATTTGAACCTCAGCCTGTCACAACCTTCAGGCTGCCGGGCCGACATAAGGGGAACATCTCCCAGCAAAAATGTAATCAGCGTCCCTTTTCTGCGGGAATCCGCGTCCGGATACGGGATATCACTCGGGTCCATTTCAATGCTTCGGGTGTCGGTATTGTACGCCAAGCCTCTCCTGCAATCCAGCGCCATCCAGGCTATATTGAGGTTCGGTCTCAGCATTTTAATGCTGCCGAGTTTCTGTTCAGCCACGGAGCTTCCTCTCCTGAACCTGAGTTTAACGGGCATGCCTGCGGCAAGTTCAAAATCCAGCGGCAGGAACGCAGAATCCAGAATGTTTTCACCCCCGTTTTTAATTGAAATAATGGATTTAACACCTTCAAAAGTCTTTACCGCCGGCTCGCAATCCTTTCCAGCACAGTAAAAGACAGGACTGACTTTAGTGTCATAAAATTGGCCAAGGCGCATTCCGTCTGCTACCAGTTCTATTTTCCGGTAATCGCCGAGGCTCCTCTTCTTTAAACCGATTTCAGCGCCAAATTCTTTGGGGGAAACATCTTTCGTCCTGATGATGACAAGTTCGCTGTTCTGTTTCCCGGAGATGGCGTCAAACATCTGCCGCGCAACGATTTCATTGCCAAGAGGACTATTATGCTTGCCGAAAGCGAAATACGGAAAATGGACCGGCCTGCTGAGCGAAACGGCAGAGAGGTTGTCCCTCCCGATTCCCGCCGCGAGCGCGGCCATTTCGAGGTTATCCGTGCCGACTATGACGCGTGGGGCGGAATCGGCCATTTTTGAAAGAAGTATCCTGTACAGGACGGTTTTCTCGGCATTGAGGTCCCGCTTATAATAAAGGGGATTGCGTATTAATTTCCGGTTCGGGAAAAAGAAAGCAAGAGGCGCGCGCAGAAATGCGGGCGCCTCCGAATCATAAAGAAGATACCTCACTCGGGGGATAAAACTGAAATATGCTCTGACCCTTTCTTCATGAGTTTCTCCCGCCACTTCCACCAGTTTTGCGCCACCTCTTTTCAGTATGTATCGTGAATGCAGATATTCCGGAATTCCTTTGAGATAGCTTTCCATAAAGGTGGGATTGAAACTGGAATCCCTTCCCCAGAAAAATGCGCCGGGCCCAACCAGCACATAGTCAAGTCCGTATTTTTTGCCTTCATTTTCCCAAAAGGCGAACGTCTGGTGAAAACCGAACCCTGAAACTCCGAAATTAACAACTTCCACATCGCTGCTGCCGCTTTCATGCAATAATTCGCTCAGCAGGGTGGGATAGTCGCTCTCCCGATTTACCTCGGCTCCGTAAACGAATGAATCGCCGAAACAGCCTATCCGTGTAATCCCCGGGGTTTTCTCTTCGGAAAAATTTCTAAAACTGCTCTTTTTTTTTTATAGACGGGAAAAACGCCCATGGACTCCAGGGGCGTCAATTTACAGCTTCGGCAGGCGGGATTAACATCCTTGCTGGAGTAACAGAGATGCGGGGGATGGTCGTGGGCTGCAATATCAGCGGTCTGAATCAGGGAATTGATCTTGCCGGAATACCAGAGATAAAAAGGGTAATCGGCCGCAATAAGCACGGCGATAAGGTAAAGAATGTATATCGGACGGGACAGGAACTTTCGGGTCTTAAACATAAGTGGAAAGGTGCAGATTATTTCCGCCTTTCTGAGGATGAAATCGCGCAGTCCGGAATATGCATGGATTGACGCCTATCATACCCTTATGATAGCAGATTCCCCGGTTTTATGACCGGATATCGGCATGTGTTTTGAAAAAAATGATAAAATTTCGCCGACAGGCCGGAAAAAAGAGGGAATTTATCTTTCTCATTCCTTGCCTTTATGCCCTTCCTTATCAAAGTCGTGTCATGAAAGTTCATCGGCTCCTGAAAATTGCGACTAATGGTCTGTGGCTGACCGCAGGGACCGCGTTCATTCTGCTGGCGTTTGAGGCGGCCTTCCGCGTAGCCGGGATATTCTTCCCTGCCCCCGCAAAAAAATCCAGCGAAAACGACGAGCATGTGATTCTGTGTGAAGGAGATTCGTTTACCTTCGGCATCGGCGGCATAGCATATCCATACCAGATGGAGGGGATTCTCAACAACCGGTCCACGGTGGCCGGGTTCCGTGTCATAAACAACAGCATCCCGGCCTCGAACGGCGCAATGATTTACAAACGGCTCGTTTCGGATATCCCCAAAATACGTCCGGACACCGTCATCGTAATCGCCGGAGACGTCAACCGATGGAACCCCGCAGCCCTTGACCCCGCCGACTTCCGATGGCAGACAAAACTGGACAAATTCCTGCTCAACTTCAGGATATATAAATTCTGCAAGCTGCTTTATTCCGGCTTTCGCCATGCCGACTTCTCCGCTTTTCAGGAAATTCCGGAGAAAAGATATATGGCAACCGCTGGGGACAAGAATCGTAAAATCCAGGCAGACTTCGGAAAAGAAGGCAGAGATCCATCGCCCAGAGAAACCAGACCCCAGGGCACGTTCCTGCCCTGGGGGAGGTACGCAAACGCCGCCGGAGAAGCCGCTATCGTCAAGGCTGCCGACAGCGCCGCGATCTTCTTCAGGAAAGGTGCCCTGGACAAGGCAGTGGACGGCGTTATAACGGCCTTGGAATCTGCCTACCTCCTTGACCATCCTGCCGTGATTGCCACCTATCGGTTCGATAACCAGCCCGTGCTCAGGGAAATCCTGACTGCCGCGAAATCGCTGGATCCGGATTCCGAAAAGGTACTTTTCGCTCTGGGAGAATACAAATTCAGAAGCGCTCTTCTGAAAGAGTCTATCGGATACTTCAAGCTGTCATTACAGAAACATCCCCGCTCCGCACGTTCATATGCCGGCCTGGCAATGTGCCTTATGGATCGCCATGATATGGAAGAAGCATACAGGTTCGTTCAGAAAGCCCTGGCCATCCGGCCGTATGATTTCAATGTCCGCATGGCCGTCGGGCGTTACCATCTCAACCGGATGGATTATCCCCGTGCTGCTGGGGAAATACTCAAACTTCCCGGGGACAAAAGGTTTCTAATCCAAAACTTCATTCCCGAAATATATCTCCGCGCAAAGGATATCGAAAAAGCCGCAGCCTTTGCCCTGAAAGTGAAGAAGGAGGAACGCTGGGCCTCCACATGGCTGACCCTCGGGCTTTACTGGGATAAGAAGGGCGAAGATGAAAAAGCATTTAAGACCCTGGAAGACGGATTGAGATATCTCCCGGAGGCAACCATGATTGGCACTGCCTTGCTCCGGCACCTCTTATCGAGAGGAGAGAACCTGCAGAAATTGCTCGAATACGGCAAAACCATACCGGAGTTCAAATACTGTCTTCATTACGAATACTTCTCCAAACTGGTGCGGGATTCACAGCGAACCAAGAAGCATCCCCTTTTTTTGCTGTCAGAAATGGCCTGGAAGGATATCTTGAAGATATATAAGCTGACCCGGAAATACCGGGTAAGACTCATATTCGCATCCTATCCTGACATACGCTTTCAAGAGGTCGAAAAAGTGGTAAAGGAACACAAAATCAGGTACATCAACTTCAAAAAATTATTTCAGAAAGCCTTCATCTCAAAAACCGAATTCACTGCGCCGAACGGCCGGCACTGCAATACTGTTGGATACAAATACATGGCCGAAGTTTTGGCAGACGAGGTGCTCCACCCGGAAAGATCCTTTGACCCGGAATCCGTCAAACCCTGATATTATTCACCCGCCCCATAAATTGACCGTTTCTTGAATTACCAATAGCCAGTCTCAACTATCTTTTTCCTGACATCTTCCGGAATTTCAGGGGGCCAGGGGTTTTCACGGCTGTTTTTTGTGGATTTTATCATCCCGTCAAGACGTTTGGAGAATTTTTCGGCTGCATGCCTGTTTGAAGAAAATATGTTCTTCTTCTCCCCAGGGTCTACTGAACGGTCGTAGAACTCTTCTCTAATATACGATATCTTGGGCAAAAAACGGCTTAAGGATTTATATTTCCTGATGTAGGTGTAACGACTGTCCCTGACCGAATAATTCCCCCGCCATCTTGCAAAAACCATTGCGTCTGCGTCGGCCCTGCCCTCTTCCATCAGGGGAACAAGAGAGCGTCCTTCCGCTCCTGCCGGAGCCGGAAGACCGGCTATATCCAGAATTGTGGGAGCTATGTCAATGCTCTGCACAATCTGGAC
>JBDRGJ010000048.1:0-2426 GCA_043817835.1 bacterium | reverse complement strand
GGATGTGGGCTGCAATATAGGCTACTGGCTTCACTTTCTAAAAATGGCGGGTTTTTCGCGGGTAGCTGGCGTTGAAATTAATGCGGCATGTGCCGGGTTTGTCGTTAAGTATTTGGCCTTGATATAGTTGATAATTTAGATGATTTATCCGGTTCATTTGATCTTATATCCCTCTTTGATGTGCTGGAGCATTTGGATAATCCGGTCGCTTTTCTTGCCGGCACCTTCCGCCTGGCGCATCCGGGTACCCTCTACTTTATTCAGCTTCCTAATTACAAAAGCTGGATGGCAAGATACCTTGGCAATGCTTGGCCATGGTGGAATGTACCGGACCATTTATGGCATTTCACCCCGTCTAGTGTCACAAGTCTGCTTACCCGCGCCGGGTTTGAAGTTGTTGAATTAAAAACCTGCGATACGGTATATGGTTTGGTGGAATACGTGCTGCCAGAATGGACAAGAACGGTGCTGCGACTGCTTACGCACGTGCCTCGGACTTCCGGTTACATTTATCGACGCTCCGGCCGCGGGGGACTTATCCAAGTCTTGGTCAGGCCGCACCGGGAAAAAGTGTGAATTTAATTCGTTGCCGGATCCCTGAAAAGGAGAAACACCGATGGCTGTGCGCGTCTCACTGGTAATCAGCACTCTTAACGAAGAGGGGAATATAGGCGACTGCATCCGATCAGCCACGGGCTTTGCCGAAGATGTCATAGTGGTTGATATGTCGAGCGCCGACCGCACCGCCGAGGAGGCCAAGGCTGCCGGGGCCATTGTGCATGTGGTGCCCAAGGCACCGTTTGTGGATCCCACGCGCAATTACGCTTTGTCTTTTGCTTCCGGAGACTGGATACTTATAATGGACGCGGATGAACGCCTGACGCCGGCCCTGGCGGCTGAACTGCGCGCCATAGCGGATGGTGACTTGGCGGACGTGGTTGAGGTGGCTTTTGAAACATACATGTTCGGAGGCCGTATCCGCTATTCCGGCTGGCAGGATACCTGCAGGAATAGCTTTTTTAAGAAAGGTTTTTTAACTTATCCCGTGGCTGAAGTGCACGCGCATCCGGCCTGGAAAGGCAGGCTACTTTCGCTGGCCCCTTCAAAAGGAGTGCTGGTGCATTATAACTACATGGATGTAAGGCATTTCATCCTTAAAATGAACGATTATACAGACGGTGAGGCGATTAAGCTGCTCCGGGCGGGCGGGAATCATACCCCTTTAAGAGGGGTTTACTGGGGGTTGCGTCATTTTTTCAGGAGATATTTTCTGCGCTTCGGGTATAAAGACGGTTGGCGCGGATTTGTCCTTTCCGTTTTTATGGGGTTTTACTGGTTTCTGTCCTTTTGCAAAGCTTGGGAACTGAATACCCGTAAATTCGTTCCTTCCGCTGGAGCCGGCGGATGACCGCTCGCTGTCCCATGGTTTCGGTAATTATTCTCAACCTGGCCGCCAGGCGTGCCCTGCTTGAATGTGTCGCATCGCTGGCCGAGGTGGACTACGGGAACTTTGATATCTTGGTAGTCCATAACGGCGCTGAGGATAAAACTCTGGAAAAAGAAATACGGGCTGTTTCCGGCAGAGTAACTGAAGTGCTTTTTTCCGGGTTTAACGCTGGATTTGCCGCGGGAAACAATATTGGCATCCGGTGCGCCATGGAGAGGGACGTAGACTATATTCTCCTGCTCAACGACGACACGGTTGCCGCTCCGGATTTCCTGCGCCTGCTTGTGGAGGAGGGGGAGAGAAACCAGGCGGCGGGAATGCTGGGACCTAAGGTTTATTGTTTTGACGACCGGCGCAGGATTTCATTCGCCGGCGCTAAATTTGATTCCGTAACTGTCAACTTTTTTTCTCTTGGTTCGGACGAATACGACAGCGGGGAGCCGGCCGGCGCGCCTTTCGAATCCGACTACATAGCGGGTTGCGCCTTGTTGGTAAAGCGTGCCGTGGCTGAGAAAATAGGACTGCTGGACGAAGGATTCTTTCTGTATTGGGAAGACACGGACTGGGGGTTGAGGGCAAAAAAGGCCGGGTTCTTCAATTTTGTGGTGCCGGCTTCAAGAATATGGCACAAGGTTTCGGCATCCTCCGGCGGAATGGATTCGCTCATTAGGATTTACCATAAGACTCGCAACCATCTTTTGATGGCCAAACTCCATGCTCCAAAGGCACTACCAAAACTGCATATCCAATTTATTCGAGATATTGCCTGGCTTTTGTTCAAGTCTGACGATACGAACCGCTTTAAAAAAGCTTGTGCGTATATCGCTGCAATCAAAGATTACCATAAGGGGAAGACAGATAAAGGCCCTCAGTGGATTTGGAACGGGTATGACAAAAATTAAAGATATTTACGATTCCTACTGGCAAAATCGCCTCACGAGTGTAAATGCTGAATCCATCAACGATCAATCCCCCAATG
>JBDRGJ010000047.1:0-4553 GCA_043817835.1 bacterium | reverse complement strand
GCCGTACCCGTAGCTCTGCGCAGGGTGCTGGCAGGATGGGGACCCCCTCTGGGGGACCTGCCGGTACCCGAAGCTCTGTGGAGGGTGCTGGCGCTGTTAGCGGCTGTCCGGGGATTTTTTGTTTTGGTCTTGCCCATGGTGTTCGCAGCCTCCTACGTTGCCCCGGTTTTGAGCAGGGCCTTCCGGGAAAGCTTGAACCTCCCGGTATTGTCCATGTCTATGACTTTGACTTCCACTTCCTCACCCATCTTCAGTACGTCCTCCACTTTCCTGATGCGGGTCGGCGCGATTTCCGATATGTGAAGCAGGCCCTCCTTGCCGGGCAGGACCTCGACGAAAGCACCGAATTCCACGATTGAGACCACCCTACCGGTGTAGACCTGGCCGATCGCCACTTCGGCAGTGAAATATTCCACCATCTTGCAGGCGGCTTTCACCCCGTCGGCATCGACTCCGGATATAAAAACCGAACCGTCGTCTTCCACGTTGATGTCGGCTCCGGTTTCTTCTATGATGCGGCGGATGTTTTTTCCGCCAGGGCCTATGAAGGCGCCGATCTTATCCTGAGGAATGGACATTTTCACCATGCGCGGCGCGTAAACGGAGATGTCTGTTTTGGGGGCAGGGAAGGACTTTTCCATGAGGTCAAGGATGTGATTCCTGCCGCGGGATGCCTGTGCTATGGCTTCTTTGAGTATTTCCACCGGCACTCCGTCGATTTTAACATCCATCTGGAAGGCGGTTATGCCTTTTCTGGTTCCCGCCAGTTTGAAATCCATATCTCCGAGATGGTCTTCCATCCCCAGGATGTCAGATATCACGGAATGGCGCTTGCCGTCGGTTATAAGCCCCATGGCTATGCCCGCACAGGCCGCCTTAAGCGGCACGCCGGCGTCAAAAAGCGCCAGTGAACCGCCGCAGACCGAGGCCATGGAAGAGGAACCGTTGGATTCCAGGATTTCTGAGACAATGCGCAGTGTGTAAGGAAAGTCCTCTTCGGACGGAAGAAGGGGAGCCAGCGACCTTTTTGCAAGAGCTCCGTGGCCGACTTCCCTTCTGCTGGCGCCCCTGTCGGGTTTGACTTCGCCGGTGGCAAAACCCGGGAAGTTATAGTGCAAAAGGAATCTTTCCTTGAATCTCCCCTCCAATTCGTCCATTATCTGCATGTCGGCAGGAGTGCCCAGCGTGACGGTGACCAGGGACTGGGTTTGTCCGCGTGTGAACAGGGCTGAACCGTGGGTCCTGGGAAGAACCCCTGAGTCTATTGTTATTCTGCGGATTTCATCGCATTTCCTGCCGTCTACGCGCACTCCCCTGTCCAGCACCAGGCTGCGGCTGGCGTAATAAAGCGTTTCTTCAAGTACTATTTTAATCCCCGTTTCACAGTCCGGGAATTTTTCCACAAACTGTTCCACCAGCTTTTTTTTGAGGGCATCCAGGGTCTCGGAGATTTTTTCCTTGGGAGGAAAGGCGGCCAGAAGGGCTTCGATTGCGGGCTTGGCCGAGTTTTCCACGGCAAGCCTGATTTCGGGCTCTATTTTGTAAGGGACCAGTTCAAACTTCGGTCTGCCGGCTTTTTTTCTCAGTTCCTCCTGCATTCTGCAGAGCTTGTCTATTTCCGTCTTGGCGGTTTCCATGGCGGAAATCAGCAGGGAGTCGGAAATTTCTTTTCCCCCGCCTTCGACCATCAGTATTCCTTTGGATGTGCCGGAGATGACCAGGTCCAATTCGCTGGCCTCTCTTTCGGCGAAAGTCGGATTGATTATGAACTTTCCCTCAGTCATTCCCAGGCGGATAGCCGCGACGGGGCCGTTGAACGGAATGGATGAAAGCATCAGTGCGGCGGATGCGCCCGTTATGCTGAGAATGTCGGCATCATTTTCCAGGTCGCTTGAAACCACCAGACTCACCACCTGGGCTTCGTGATTGAAACCTTCCGGAAAGAGCGGCCTTATGGACCTGTCGGAAAGACGGGATGCAAGGATTTCCTTCTCCCGTGCCCGGCCTTCCCTTTTGAAAAAGCCGCCGGGGATTTTCCCCGCGGCGTAGGTTCTTTCCTTGTAGTCCACGCTCAGGGGTACGAAGTCGAGGTGGCCCGGCTTGGGATTTTTGGAGGCCACAGCCGTGGAAAGCATGACAGTGTCGCCCATCCGGACAAGAACAGAGCCGTGAGCCTGCTTGGCCATTCTGCCTGTTTCAATGGAGATTATTTTTTCTCCGATATTTTCCTGAAGACGGTTTATGCTGGATTCTGACATGGCGGTTTATTTCCTCAACTCAAGGCGTTTGATGAGCTTTTTGTATTCTTCTCTGTCTTCGTTCTCAAGATATTTCAAAAGTCGTTTTCTCCTGCTGACCAGCTTTGTCAGGCCGAACTGGGAGGAATGGTCCTTGGAATGCGTCTTGAGATGTCTGGAAAGGTACTGTATGCGTTCGGTGAGCAGAGCGGTCTGCACCGAGGTCGAACCGCTGTCGGTCGATTTGGAAGCGAACTTTGCAACAATTTCCTGCGTTTTTTGCTTTGTCAGTGACATTTTTTTCTCGCTATTTTTAGATTTTATTCTTTATTAACTTTTATTATAGAATTTCCGTACTGAAGATGTCAATTTTGCCTGAAGAAGCGAAGCCCGGGAGCGAACCGGCTGCGGATAAAAGCTTTTGAGGAGTTTTGCGGAAGCATTTACCCGGATTCTTTGGGCCGATTACGGACGCTATTCCATTATATCTATTTTCATCCACCTGCCTGACCTGAAACGCATGCAGAAGACTCCGGCCACTACAGCCAGATAGAAAGTCACCCAGCTCCATACGTATACGATGGAAAAATGCATTTGCAGAAGAAAATAAACTCCGGGCACAAGGAGAAGCCAGGCGCAGGCTGCGGCGGCAATCATCTGAAACCTGGTGTCCCCTGCCCCCTTGATGGCGTCTCCGAAAATTATGGCCACGGCATCGAAAAGTATTAAAAAAGAAAGCACGCGCATGAGCGGAAGTGCGGTCGCCCTTATGGCCGCGAAATCAGGCGAACCGGGTATGCCGAATATCGCAATGAAAATGTCAGGCACAAGAAAGAACATAAATCCTAAAGTCAATGCATAGGCCAGGGAAAGTTTCAGGGCGCTCCACACCGCTTTTGCCGCGGTATCCTTCATGCTCTTGCCGATATACTGCCCCACAAGAGTGGTCGTTGCCATTCCTATGCCAAGCACCGGCATAAAGGCGAGCATATTTATGGACATTATTATATTGTTGGCCGCCAGTGTCGCGCTGTCCGTGTTTCCCACCAGAAAAACGAAGACCGTGAAGGAAGCCACGTCCAGCAGGAAGCCTATTCCGCTCGGGGCTCCGAACTTTACAAGCTTCCAGAAAAGCCGGCTGTTGAAAGCCAGCAGGCGAAGGGTCCTGTAGCGCACGCGGTTGACCCGCGACAGGATGAGGAAAAGGAATGATGCGGTTATCACCAGGTTGCCCGCCACCAGGCCTAAAGCCGCGCCCCTTATCCCCAGCGAAGGTACAGGACCCAGACCGAAGACCATAATCCAGGTCAGAGCTATGTTTACGATGTTGCCCAATACGTTCACAATCATTGTCGTCCTGGTTTTGCTCCTGCCGGTGAAAAATGAAGAAAGGGCCGCATTGAGGGGAATGAGGCCTCCGCAAAGATTGAGTATTATGAAATACTGGCGTTCCAGGGTTTTTACGGTTTCAGCGTGCCCCGAGGAGTTTATTATGTAAAGTCCTACAGGGGTCATAGCGGCTATTGCGGCGGAGGAAAGAATCCCAAGCCACACTCCCTGCCACAGGGAAGAGGTTATGCCCGCCCTGCGCTCGCGCCCGTGGAACTGGGCGACGAAGACATTGGTATAGGATACGGCGCCGAAGAAGAAACAGGCGAACATAAAGCTGAGTATGCCTGCCGGCACGCAGGCGGCCAGCGCGTCGGCGCTGTGCCGGGAAAGGAATATGCGGTTCATGAACTGCATGACCGTCTGGGAGGCGGTGGAAAGTATCAGCGGATAAGCCACCGTCCACACCTCTCGGACGCCGCCGAATTCATAACGTATATCTGTCCGGTTCATAGTTCAGAAAACAGAGTCGCGGGAGCCTGCCTGACCGACGGGCAGGCACAATTCACAAGTTCGGTTTGGATGGCAACTGGTCGCGGCGGGCGTTTATCTCTCCCTGGAGAAGTTCGGATATCCTGGCGAGGGTTTCCATCTTACGGGCCACGCTTTTGCGCCAGTCATCGAAACGGAACTCCTTCCCGGCCTGCCGGAAGATTGTGGCAAGATATGGGTCGCCGACCGTTTTGAGTGAGTTCTCCACCCGGCCGAGGAATTTCGAAAATTCTATGTGTTTACCGCTTGCATCTTCCGGCAAGTCTATTTATCGCCCACCTGTTTTACCGGAACCACGGGAACCGCCACAAGAACATCAACAGGCGGTTGCGGAGCTTGCAACCCAAACCAGCTGGAATTCCTACCGCGGAAAGCACGCAGATAAGGGGTTTGATTCGGTTTTTTAGAACTTTCCTCCGGATTCGGATGTCGCTC
>JBDRGJ010000046.1:0-2644 GCA_043817835.1 bacterium | reverse complement strand
CGCACCAGCCAAGCCGCAAAAAAAGGTTCCCCCGGCGAAAAAGAATGCAATTATCAGCCGGCGTAAAATGTCCGGCAGTCAGCAGTGTGTCGGACTCAGCCGTCAGACGATGTCGTTTTTCTGCCTGCCGTTTATTATTTTACTATATAAGGTCTTCAGCACCGATGGTCTTTTTCTTCCCGTCGGTCTTTACCTTTTCGACCGAGGCTGCAACAATCTGGCTGACTTTGACGGAAAGGGCATCGATGTAATCGGCCCCGGTGCGAAGTCCTGCATCCTTGGCTATTTTTTTTATCTTGCTGACGACCACGAGCATGTCTGCCATTGTATCCTCCCTTTATTTGTATTCCACCTTGACTATCTTGAAAGACTTTTCGCCTGCCGGCAGCGAAATCCTTACCTTTTGTCCTGGCTTTGTCCCCAGCAGGCCCTGGGCAAGCGGAGATTCCACGGAAATTTTCCCCTCCATCGGGTCTGCTTCATCCGTGCTGACCATGCAATAGGTGAATTCTTCTCCCGAAGCTTCTTCAACCACAGTTATAGTGGCTCCAATCCTGGCCTCGCTTTTGTCTATAGCCAAGGTGTCCAGAAGGCGAGCACTCTTGAGTTTGGCGTCAATCTCATGTATTCTTCGCAATACGTCAGCCTGCCTTTCCCTGGCGGCAGTATAACCCGCGTTTTCGCGCAGGTCGCCCTGTTCTCTGGCCTCTCCGATTTCAGCGGAAAGCTGGGTTTTGAGCTTTTTTAATTCTTCCAGTTCGTTTTTGAGCTTTTCGTATCCTTCTCTGGTCAAATATAAATCGGTCATTTAGAATTATGGCTTTCCCATCCCCCCGTATTCTTAATTTTAACGGTTTATAAATATATCTTATAAATCAGAGTATATCAATTCAACTTTTAGCAATCAACAAAAACAAATGTAGTGTATTTTTATGGTTAAAAGCTGAAAAAAGCGTCTTTAAAGACGCTTTTTTAAAAAGAGTGGCACCGAGAGGAATCGAACCTCTGACCTAGCGCTTATGAAACGCCCGCTCTTACCATCTGAGCTACGGTGCCGCAATATGTTGAGCGGGCACGATTCTCCGCCGGGAAAATTCTCGGGCGGACTCTGGCCGTCCCGCAATCTCTGATGCTCTGCGGGGCGGACTCTGGCCGTTCCGCTGCTGACGCTTTGCGGGACGGAGGCGCAGGGTTATAATAATAAATGTAGCAAATTTGTGCTGAAAAAATGTTCACTCATCCGTATCTTTATCGGGGACATGGTCCTGTTTCCCGAATAATGCAGCCAGCAGGAATTCCCTGTTCATGCAGGCTATGTTGCCGAGCTTTATGTCTTTGGGACAGACTGCCTCGCATTCAGCTTCATTGGTGCAGTTGCCGAAACCGAGCGAGTCCATGGTTTCTATCATCTCCAGGGTGCGTTTTTTTCTCTCGGGATGGCCCTGCGGAAGAAGGGCCATATGGGAAACCTTGGCGCCGGTAAAAAGCATGGCCGAGCCGTTGGGACATGCGGCAACGCAGGCACCGCACCCGATGCAGGACGCGGAATCCATGGCCTCCTCAGCCTGTTCCCTGGGCACGGGAATGGAGTTGGCATCCGGAGCAGCTCCGGTTCCAGTGGAGATATACCCCCCGGCCTGGATTATTTTATCCAATGCAGAGCGGTCGCTTACCAGGTCTTTGACGGGTGGGAAGGCATTAACCCTCCACGGCTCAACGGTAATAGTGTCGCCGTTTTTAAAACGCCGCATATGGAGCTGGCAGACCGTTGAGTGTTCGTCCGGTCCGTGCACCTCGCCGTTTATGACCAGACCGCAGGTCCCGCAGATGCCCTCGCGGCAATCGCTGTCAAAAGCAATGGGCGTCTCTCCCTGCTTTATCAGGTCCTCGTTAAGCATGTCAATCATCTCCAGGAATGACGTGTCCGGAGAAACATCTTTGACCGGATAGGAGATCATGCGGCCCATGTCCCCGTGACCGTTCTGCCTCCACACCGAAATGGTGATATTTATGTTGCGGGTTTCTTTTTTTTCTTCCATAATATCGGATCCTCGCAGTTATAAAAACAGCCTTTATATTATTCAACAGGTCTGATCCTTCAGCCCTTATCCTTAAACCCTCATCCTTTTCTCTTGCTTACTTATAGCTTCTTACCGCGATATGGACGGTTTCGAAAGTCAAAGGCTCCCTGTTAAGCAGGGGCTCTTTACCTTCGCCGGAGTATTCCCAGACGCTGGCATGGGAATACTCCGCATCATTTCTTTTGGCCTCGCCTTCTGAAGTCTGCATCTCCTCCCGGAAATGGCCGCCGCATGATTCTTTCCTTTCCAATGTGTCTTTGACCATAAGTTCCGCAAATTCCAGGAAGTCGGCAACGCGGCCGGCCTTCTCCAGAGTCTGATTAAACTCATTGCCGGAGCCGGGAATGGTTATGTTCTGCCAGAATTCATCGCGGATTTCCGGAATTTTGGCCAGAGCCTTTTTGAGGTTTTCTTCGCTGCGGGACATGCCGCAGTTGCTCCACATCATCCTGCCCAACTGGCGGTGGAATTCGGTGGGAGTCTTCTTCCCTTTTATTGAAAGCAGCTTTTTTATCCTGTCGGCATTTTTCCCTTCCGTTTCCCTGAAGGCATGGTGACCTGTA
>JBDRGJ010000045.1:0-4251 GCA_043817835.1 bacterium | reverse complement strand
GAGCATGTTATTTTCCTTTAAGTCCCGGGTCAATGTCCGTGCTCCTCAATCCGATCCTTAAGCATCTCCGACTTGACCAGGAAGGCTCCGGCGATGACCACCGCGTCTCCCGCCTTGAGTCCGCCAAGCACATGCACCCATTTCCCCTGCTCGCGGCCGATGGAAACTTGGACCGGCTGGAATTCGGTCGGTCCATCCTGAACGAAGACGATAAAGCCCTCCGGACCGGTCTGTACCGCGGCCCGCGGGATAAAGAGTCCTCGTGCGCCGGAATCAAGCCGCACAGACGCATCCAGGAACATCCCCAGCTTAAGCCGCCCGTCCGGATTCCCGATGGCTACCCTGGCCTTGACGGTGCGGGTAACGGCGTCGATCTCAGGCGAAACGAAAATGATTTTTCCGCGGAACACGGCGTCCGGATATGCAGCCGTGCGGATCTCGACGGGTTGGCCTACACGGATTTTCGAGATGTTCTTTTCGTGAATGTCCACAACCCCCCATAAAGGGTCGACCTCCGTGACGCTGAAGAGATATGTCATACCGCCTACTTGTTCGCCCTGATTTATATGCGCTGCCGTGACGACGCCTCTATGGTCGGATACGACGTGCGATTCCTTTCCATCCTGATTCCTGACGACAGCCAGCACGGTCCCTTTGTCGACCTTCTGGCCCAGTGTCGCATTGATGGATTCGACCGTACCGGCGGATTTCGCCGGGATGTGGTGGCAGGTCTGTGCATCCTGCAATATCCGGCCCACGACTGTCAGGGTCTCCGGCATCGAAGTAATTTTAAGATGTTCGACCTTAAGGCCGATGGCGGCCTGCGATTCGGTCGAGATGACTATACCATGGCTTTCGTCCTCATGATGCCTGCCGTTCTCCGGCTCGGGAAAATCCTTTCCCCGGCATGCAGCCAACGCCAGCGCGGCGGCGACGAAGAGTGGGAAGAGTCGGTTTCGGGATTTCATTGGTATCTCCTATTCGGTGCGAAGCGATGTGCTCAGCACCTGTTCCAATTCGACGTCTTTATCGTGGTATTCCTGGAGGGCGTCGAGGTAATTTAGATTCTGCTCCAGAAATATGCGGTTCCCTTCATAATAAGCGGTCAGATCAATCTTCCCTGAAAGGTAATCCCGGGAATTGATCTCCCGCAGTTCATCGACCGCCAGGACGTTCTTGTACATGGCGGATACGCGGGTCCTGGCGAGGTTCCGACCCAGCCAGGAACTATAGACCTCGTAGGACACGGTGCGTTCGATGCCGCGCTTTTCCTCGTCGCGGACGCCGATCTCGGCTTGCGCACTCTTGATCTCGCCTCTGTTCCTGTACCAGATGGGCAATTCGATGCCGAGAATGAATTTATTGAAATCGACGTCATCTTCCCGGCTTAGCGCGAAGCCGACAGCCAGATCCGGCAATCGCCGGCTCCGTTCGAGGCGCAGCGTGAACTCGGCAGCCTGTCGGCGAAGACCGGCGGCCTGGATGTCCCGGCGATTGGCGAGCGCCTCGGCAAAATAGTGACTATAAATCCTCCCGCCTTCCGGCGGCTGCAGAACGCTCTGGTCGTCCGCCGGGAATGACAGCGGCTCGTCGGGTCGGCGCCCCATGGTTCGGTTGAGGATCGCCCGCGCCAGCAGCATCCGCACTTTCGCCGCTTCCAGGCTGAATCGGGTCTGTTCCAGTTCAACATTCGCCCTGGCCACGTCCACATTGCGCGCGTCTCCCACCATGAGTCTCACTTGGACTTTATTAAGAACGTTCAATGTAAATATCCTTCGGGACTCTTCGAATCGGACCCGCTCTGCTGCAAGTCGGAATGCAAAATATCCCTTCTTGGCAGCAGCGATGAGGGCGGTTTCTTTGGCGGATATCTCTCTCTTGAAAGCGTCTAATTGAGAACGGGCAACACCCTTTGCCAGCGAGCGCCTATTGGTCAGGACGAAAGGCTGGGTTAGCCGCATTTCACGGGATTGCCCGGTATCGGGCTGGCTCTGCTCCGTCTCAAACGAGGGGTTGGGATAGGCGGAGGCCTTGAGGATGGACGCCTCCAACATGGTTATTTTGCCCCTTAATGCCGAAAGCTCCGGATTTGAGACGCGAATAGATTCAAAAACGCCTTCCAGCGTCATCGCTCCGGTTTCGGCAACGACAGCCGTTGCCGAAACCGGAGAAAATGCAGCGAAAAACGACAATAATATTATGATTCTCATAATCTGCTTTGCCTCTTATTATTTTTAAACCTATGATTGCTGACTGCAGAACTATTATCAGTTATCAATAGCTATCCGTTCTTAATGCGGAAATGCTTTTATTATGTGAAAAGTACTGAAAGATATGGTATTACCGGATGGCAGGATCAGACAATGGGAGGATGGAATATCCGTTCTGCAAACAAAGCTGAGACCAATTGCGGCACGGCAATATCCGGACCGAATAATGGCCGTTCAGCAACAATTATGATTTGGCATTCCGTATTTCTGTTATGGGAACTGCAGGAATGTCCGCAGCATACGGCAGGACAAACTTTATCAAAAAAATCATGGCAGTGATAGGCTTCCAGAAAGCATCCGAAAGCCAAAAACAGCGCTAAAAATCCTCCGACGCACATGCGCATAGTTATATTTTAGCACACATATCTTATTTTTTGCAAAAAAAACAGAATCGCTATTGCTTATAAAGCACCATAAGTGAAACAGGTGCAACGCCGATTTTGCCGGAAACAGGTTTTCCCCATCCGGCATAGGTCTGTCTGCCGTCAGCAGCCACCTTAAAAAAACCTTTCGGAAGCCGGAATTCCTTCTTTTCCCATGATGGATTGATTAAAACCACTATCTCCCTCCATAAATCCCCCGCAGCTGCCCCATCTATCACATATGCTATTCCCGGTTCAGTCGAAGGAAGCCCTGTTTCTTCATAAAAACGCAGGTTTTTGCGGACGGCCTCGGCTGTTTTCATCCTGAAAGCAGGATGTTTTTTCCTGAGCTCTATCAGCCCGCGGTAATATTTAAAAACATCATTGTGCGCATTTTTAAGCTCCCAATCTATCTTATTGACGGAATCGGGCAGGTTGTAGGAATTCTCCGCACCGTTCTTGCTGCGCAGGAATTCCTCTCCCGAATGCAGGAAGGGTATTCCCTGTGAAGTAAGAATTATGGCGTTGGCCAGCTTGTCCATGTCAACGCGCATTTCCGGCGGCACATCATCTTCGACTGAAAGATTGATCCTGTCCCAAAGGGTGTGGTTATCATGACAGCTGACGTAATTGACCGTTTCAAGCGGGGAATCCGTGAAATCGTCTATACTTCCCCTTATTCCCGCAATGACCCCGTCCCTGTTGAGGCCAGCCTGCACATAACCCGGGGAAAGATCAAAGACGTTTCCTTTGACAGCGTCACGGAAATTGTCGTTAAAAATCGTAAAGCCCGCCGAGCGCTGGGAGCCTTTTTCAATCTTTGCGACCGGAGTCGCGCCCGGCGCCCAGGGCTCGCCATATATGAGAATGTCTTCTTTCATGCTTTTCAGTTCACGGACTATCTCAGCCATTGTTTCCCTGTCGATGAGCGCCATCAGATCAAAGCGGAAACCGTCTATTTTGTACTCCCTGACCCAGTATTTCAGGCTGTCCAGCATGAATTTCCCGGCCATGGGAGATTCGCTTTTGAATTCATTTCCGCAGGCAGAGCCGTCCCAGTAAGCGCCGTCGGGTTTGCGCCTGTAGTAATATCCGTCCGCCATGGCAGACAGTCCGTATTCCTTTCCTCCGCTTTCGGCCGTGTGATTATAAACGACATCCATGACCACCTTTATGCCGTTTTTGTGCAAAGCGTTCACAAGGCGCTTGAGTTCCGTCACCCGCTGAGGACCTCTGGTGTCAGTGGCATACCAGCCGTCGGGAGAATTGAAATGGACGGGCATATATCCCCAGTTGTAGGTGTCTGAGCTTTCGTCGTTTTCAAAGTCCTGGACGGGAAGAATCTGGACTGTATTGATGCCCAGCTCAAGAAGATGGTCAAGCCCCGTCTTTATTTCTTTGAACCGGGCATGTCTTGTCCCGACTTCGGCCGAACCCAGATATTTGCCCTTGTGGTGCACACCTGATTGAGGGTCTATGGTGAAATCCCTAAGGTGCATTTCGTATATCACGCTTTCGGATGGGTCAAAACCAGGGGATTCTTCCATTGCCGGGGTGTCCCGGATAAAAAGCCCTCTGCCGTCATGCGCCGTATTGCATCGCGAATAGGGATCTATGCC
>JBDRGJ010000044.1:0-7918 GCA_043817835.1 bacterium | reverse complement strand
ACCCTCTCCCCTCTACCCTCCCACGCCTCCGGCGTGGGAACAACCGGCGCGGCGTTTTTGAAGGTGGGCGTAGGCGCAAGGCCTTTGGCCATGGGCAATGCTTTTGTTGCCCTGCCTGACGACGCCAATGCCATAAACTGGAATCCGGGCGCGCTGGGAGAACTCAAGGATAAGAGCGCGACAGCAAGTTACAGCAGCCTGTTCATGGACCAGAACCAGGGTTTTATCGCTTATGCCGCGCCTCTTAAGGAAAACATGGGCACGCTGGGGTTCGGCGTCAACTACATGCTTATTTCCGATATCGAAAAAAGAGCGGGGGATACTGAGACGGCTGATTCCACGTTCAACAATACCAACATGGCAGTCAGTGTTTCTTATGCCAGGTCCGGCCTGTACGAGGGACTTTCCCTGGGTGCTAATCTGAAATACATAAACGAGAAGCTGGATACATTCAGCGAGAGCGCGACCGCCATCGACCTGGGAGCTTTGTACAATACAAAAATCGAGAATCTCACCGCAGGATTCATGGTCCAGAATATAGGGACAAAAATAGGCCCGGACCCTCTGCCGCTGACAGTAAAAGGCGGCCTGGCATACAGGCTGCTGGAAAAAAAGCTGGTCCTGGCCATGGACGGAGACTGGCTTGCCATTGATAAAAGGGCTTACCTGGATCTGGGCGCCGAGTACTGGATGAACAAGAATCTGGCTGTCAGGGCAGGCTATCAGGTGGGCAGAGGGCAGGACAAACTGGGCAGCAGCCTTGTGGGAGCAGGTTTCGGCATGGGCATTAAGCTGGATAAATTCAACATGGATTACGCTTTCGTGCCGTTCGGCGATTTAGGCAACACGCACAGGATTACGCTCGGAATGCGCTTCTGATTTGAGATATTGCCTGCCTGTGCGTGTTCACATGCAGGCAGGTAGTCGCAAAGCTTGCTTTGCCTGTATTTTGCCTGCCCGCCATTCGTCCTTACAGTGTCGGATGAACCATTTGGCAGGCGGGCGCCGAGCAAGCTCGGCAACTACAAGAATATAACAAAGCGAGTGTCCGACTGTACCCCCCATAAAGTTATAAAATTAACCTTAAGGATTTAAGGAAACCGTGCCATGAGATATATTTCATATAAAAAATTTCTGCAATCAGTTCACCCTCACCCTTTCCCTCTCCCCTCGCCTGTCCGCCGAAGCTGTACTGGCGGAAGGGAGAGGGCGGGGAGAGGGGCATCTGCCGTTTTCGGGCTAGCGTTTGTTTTTTTTGCGGGCCCTGTCATGTCAGCGGGCTGGGAACTTATGGGCAGGGCCGACCTTTTCGCGGGGCAGTATTTCTTTGAAAAAAGCGCGGGCTCGGTCAACGGCTACGGCGACCTGGACCTGCAGCTTGCCCGCAGTTTTTCCTCCAGTTCCGGACTTTTTATCAGCGAACGCTCCATCTACACGGGATTTAAGCAGGTCAACGAACTGGCGGGAGGCGGAACCCTTTTTCAGCAGAGCCTGGACAATTCCCTCGGCGGCAAATGGATACGCCGTTACGAGGGCGGGTACAGCCTCAAACCCAGGGCCGGAGTCAAAAGCCAGCTTTTCCGCGAGACCAGCGACGAAAAATGGGGAAAAAGGCTTTACGATTTCTGGCGCTATGAGGCTGGCGTTGCTTTGGAAAGAAAGACCCGCTGGGGGCTTTCAATCCCGTGGACCTGGCAGATTTCCTGGGACGCATATTACACCAGGTATGTCCGCTTCAAAAGCCTTTCCAGCCAGTTCGGGGCGGAAATGTCCGCTCCCGACCCCGGCTCGCGCGTTCTGGACTCGCTGACAAATCAGTTTTCCTACACCGGCGAACTGGACCTGCCCGGCTTCAACAGCCTGTTTTTCATGTATTCCCTGTCCATGATAAGCTTTCCCGACCAAAAGATGATCGGTTCCCAGGGACAATATCTTGATTCTTCCCGCTCAGATTCTTTTCACACTCTGGCTTTGGGATATTCAAAAAGATTCTCCGACCTGGAGGCGCTCAGCAGGATACGGCCTCTGGCCGGGCTGAATCTCACATTTTCCAGCCTGAACTCCAATCAGAACCACTTTGATACGGATCCAAAAAGATTAAAGTTCGTTGATTCATATTATGATTATTCGGAAATAAAGGTCTCGCCTGTCGTAAGAGCCGTATTTCTGGAAAGCCGCCTGAGCGTTAAGGCGGGCTATGACTTTGCGTTCCGCTATTACACCGGACGCCTTTCACAAACAGGCGCCGGAGATTATACGACAGGCAGGCTTCGCCAGTTCCTGCACGGCGTATCCCTGGACATCGCATATCCGTTATGGAGCAGTCTTGATTTGAAGCTGAGGGGTTTCTGGATGTCCTCCGGTTCCAACAACAAGTATGAGCAGGTCTACAGGTATAATTACGAAAGTTCCAATTATTTCGCGGGGGTGCAATGGAGAATATAAAATTTAAAAATGCCGCGTTTTTAAAATGCTGCGTCGTTTTTATCCAGTGCTGTCTCATATCCGTAGCGGCTTTTGCCGCAAGAGACAGGCGCGTAATCCTGTCTCCGGGCGGGACAGTGGAGGTCAGGGCGGGCGGCAAAATCTGGGAGACCGATAAGGCCGTCTACCTTCAGTCCGGCCACGAGGTCCATACCAGGGCCGATTCCTCGGCTGACATGGTTTTTTCCGACGGTTCCAGAATACATCTTGCGCCTTCCACCGAATTCGCCATAACCGCGTCAAGCCGCAAGGAATCCGTCTTTTCGCTGAAAATGGGGAAGATAAAAGCGGCTTTTGCCGGTTTTTTCAGCAGTAAATACACGGTCAAGACCCAGACCGCAGTCTGCGCGGTACGCGGGACCGAGTTTGAAATAGTGGCGGACCAGGCCGGAGCCACCGAACTTAACGTGCAGGAAGGGCTGGTTGAGCTCAGGGACAATGCCGGCCGCGAAGCCGTGGTGTCGCCGGAAGAATCGGTAAAGATCACCCAGGCAGGGATGGAGCCTCCCCGCCTTATTTCCCTGAGCGATTCCAGGGCCAGGGAAGCCGCCGCGCCGCAAACGGTGCGCCGGGAGCTTGCACGCGACCAGACAAGAGCCATGATGGAGGAACTTCGCAACCGCGAACTCAAGGCCAACGAAGCCCAGCTCGGCAAAGACGCGATTGACGCGTTCGGCAAAAGGGTCCGGCTGGAGGAATACATCCTGCGGCCCAACGACAAGGAGCTTAAATTTCTTTTCCTCAGCCACAGGGATGATTCGCTGAACTGGGGACACCTGATAGAAAGGTTCCAGAACAATATTCCGGACGATTACTCGAAAATCCCGGCTATAGTGGCGGCTACTTACTTTTCACCGACCATGCCGAAAAACTGGCTCAAGTATTTTGAGATGTATCTTACAAATACCATCGACTCAATAAAGGAAACGATTACGCTCGGAGCCCCCACTCTGGTCAATTTCAGCGGCTACGGCACGAACGTGGGAACCAGGTATTATCCCCGCGCAATGGATTACCAACAGATTTTAACAGGTCCAGGCGTGCCGGGCGGGGAAAGGACACAGTTCCAACTGATCCAGATATATGCCGGTGGGCGGTTCACATGGAGGCAACAGGTAATTAATAATGCGGGAGTTCTCGATACACTTATCCTTGCCGACCTGGATCCGACCAAATCGGCAGATGTGGAATATGGGGCCAGTAATATATACGTCTATAAGTTCGCTGATCCCAACGTGGCTCCGTCGACGAGTGTTTCCTTTCCAAGCGGACCCGGAAAAGCGGATTATCTTGTCAGGACGAAGTACGGGGACGGTTCCTGGATTTCCTCCCGGAAGATGCTGGTCAGCAATGAAGGCGATATTCTTGGCATCGGCAAAATACCCAATGCGGACACGTTTCTGAAGGAAGGCAGCTACAATGCGGAGCTTGTGGTGGCATCTTCGCTTTTTCAGGGCCGCAAAATAGACGTCCTGATAGCACCGGAAATCTTCTCCCAAAAGAAAGCCGCAGGCAGCTATGCCAGCGCCATAACGCCGCAGTAGTTTAAAAAGGGTAGAGGGTAGAGCGAACAACAAAGAGAGGGTATGGGGTTCAGGGGTATACATCCTCGTGGAACTTCAGGTGCGGACGGTTCCCCAGCACTGGCAAGGCGTCAGAGACTGCCAGTACCGCAGAGCAGAGGGGACCCTGACCGGCCCGGGGTATAGGGGAGAGTAATTCCAAAATCTTTTTGAAAGGGAAATAAAAAAGCCTGCCGTTATAAACGGCAGGCTTTTTTCAGGCGTCAATCAAACTTTTTTAACGTTGACGGCCTTTGGGCCTTTGTCAGACTCCTGGGTTTCATACTCCACATCAGCACCTTCTGAAAGGGTTTTGAAACCCTCCCCCTCTATGGAACTGTGGTGCACGAAGAGATCTTTGGAACCGTCTTCGGGGGTGATGAATCCGTAGCCCTTCTGGTCGTTGAACCACTTCACTTTTCCTTTTGGCATTGCTTGCTTTACCTCTCTGATGTCGACGTCCTTAACGTCTTTATTGCGAGGCCAGGAACTTATCCTCGTCTGTATTATATAACATTTTTAATCCGAAATTTCATGACATGCCTGTGAAAGCCTGCGGATAAAAATATTACAGTGGTTACCATCGTATCCCGGAGAAAATCAGCACACCCATCAGAATGAACTGTCCGTCCACAAGCGTTTCGGCCCATATTCCGGCCGGAATTCTGCCTGCGTAATATAATGAGAAACAGACCGCCGGATAGGAAAGTCCGGCCAGCAGAGAGCGTACCAGCCTGATTTTCCATTCCATTCCCAAAAGGGCGAAAAGTATGGCCGTCAGGCACACCAGTATTGAAAACAAAGTCAGATGAGCTGTTTTGGGGCCCAGGGCTTTGTAAAAATTCTCGCTTCCCACTATCATATCCCCTTTCACCGCGCTGATGCCGAGCATGACCGAACGCATGAAGACGAGAAGAATCGCGAAAAGCAGAGCCAGATAGCCTGCCCTGGCAAAAACCATTCCCTGGGAAAGCCCCGGTATGTATGCGCAGACAATGCCCCAGCCCAGAGCCGTGGCGATATCTTTGGAGCCCGGAAAGGCCATGAGCTTTTTCAGGCCGAGCAAAAGCCGGAAGGGATAAAGTACTCCCAGCAGCCAGAAACCTGTTGCCACGGTCATGACCCTGCTTCCGAGAGAGGCTGAAATCGCTATCGCAAAGAGTCCTGCCGCAATGCCTACGCAAGCCATGGCATGGCGGTGGCTGCTGAACAGAAGAATCTTGCCCCTGTTCGCCGTACCCACGCCGCGTTCGGCAAGCCTGTTTATCGTGTGCAGACTGAACACGAAAAGCCCTGAAAGGGTCAGAAGCCTGGGATCGGCTGCTGCGCCCTGGAGCTTCATGCAGACATATGTCAGGCAGACGGCCGCTGCCGCCGTGTAAAGAGAGGTGTTGACCGTAAGTTCCCATGCCGAGACAAAAGGGTTAAGTCCTGATTTTGCCTGTCCGCCGCGCAGGTCTTTGATTTTCTTTGCCACGCGCTGAATCATCCAGCCAGGTGTGGATGCTCCGGCCGTGACCCCTATCGAACCGGAAGAGGCGATTTTTTTCTTATCCAGTTCGTCTTCGGTCTCCACATGAATGGTGGCGGTCCCTAACGATGAACACATCTGCGCCAGGCGGACGGTGTTGGCGCTGTTCCTGCCTCCCACCACTATCATCATATCTACGGCACGCGCCAGTTTCTCCGTTTCGGACTGTCTTTCCCTGGTGGGAGCGCAGATGGTGTCGGATATCACGCATTCTCCGGCGCGGTTTTTTATGACCTCGGCGGTATCCAGAAAGATTTTTTCTTCCTGCGTCGTTTGCGCCACCACGTTCACTTTTTCGAAGCGGGGAAGTCTTTGCGCCTCATCCGGACCTGCCGCCACATACCCTCTTCCTTCCGCGCAGCCCATCAGGCCTGCGATCTCGGCGTGGCCGGCATCCCCCACTATGACGGTATGGTAGCCCAGTTCCGCATACTTTTTTATTATGTTGTGGACATGCTTGACCAGGGGGCAGGTCGCGTCCATGACTTCAAAAGCGGCTGAGCGTATTTTTTGTTCCAGATCTGGAGGGATACCGTGGGCCCGTATGACAAGAATGGCGTCTTTTTCCTTTATTTCTTCAGGGCTTTTCACCGCGCGGATATTTTTTTCCTCCAGCATCTGTATGACCTGGGCATTGTGTATAAGTGGGCCCAGTGTGTAAATGGGGCCTTTTTCGGACCGGGCCAGCTCAAGGACGCGGTCTATGGCCCGTTTAACCCCCGGGCAGAAACCGGCGGTTTTTGCAAGCTTAACATCCATGAATAAATTATATGTATTTTAGGCGCATAAAAAAGGAACCCGGAATAAAACCGGATTCCTTTTTATGTTTCAGGATTAATCTGAAATTTTTCAAATGCTTTATTTCTTGTTCCCAACTCTACCCTATACCCAATACCCTCTACCCTGCGTTAAATTCCGCCGTAGCCCCCGTCTCCGTCCGGTCCCGAATCACCGCCTCCGCCGGAACCTGAACCGTCGTCAGTGTCGTCCGGGCCTCCCCCTACCGGGCCGCCGCCTGTGTCATCGGGATAATCCCCTCCACTGTCAGGCATTACACTGCTTGCCGCTTTAAATGCCGGGACATATGAAAAGGCATAAGAGGTATGAGCGACGGCAAAAGAAACTGCAAAAAGCACGAGAAGTAATTTTTTCAGCATGATTCAGCCTCCATACGGTTAATTTTAATTCTGATATTATGTTAACTGTTTTCCGAGCGGGACAACAGGGCCTTCGGACCCCTGCCGGTAAGGGCTTTAGGACCCACCCCTGCGCCGCATCGAGGTGCGGGATCGCGCGCAATATCATCGGCCTGCGCTTTCTTTTTTTGCACAGTATGGTAAACTGATAACTGATGATATACGTCTTCCTTGCTTTTCTTTCCTGCTTTTCATCCTTTTGCGCCGCGCAGACCATTTCTTCCATCACGGTCAACACTTCCAGGGTTTCGCCTGCAGTGGTCAGGAAGGCGGCCGGGCTTCGCGAAGGCTCCGCGGCCACGTCAGAGGCTTTGGACGGAGCCAGGCGCAGGCTTTACGGGTTGAATCTCTTCCGGACGCTGGAGATATCGACTGCTTCCGCCGCTGGAGGCGGAACAGAAGTCAGGATAAACGGCAGGGACGGGTGGTATTTTCTGCCGCTGCCTTTTTACAGAAGCGGCAGCGGAGGAAGAAGCCTGTCCCTGATGCTGATGGAACGGAACTTTTTCCGGCAGGCAGAATCGGCTTATCTGATGCGTTTTTCAAACGATGAGAGCAGCCGCTGGATGGCCGGGTTTTCCCTGCCGGAATTTTCCGTCAACTCCGTGCTCCACCGGGAGAGCGGGATAACGGAGAGGATGTACGGGGACGGAGGCTTCAATGTCACTAATTTCATGCGTTCCTCAAAGAATGAAAAGGATCCCGGCCGCCTCGGCACGGTTGTCAGGACTTATCCCCGCAGGATCAGCGGCGGGAACGTCACCGTATCGTCCAAAATATCCAGGGCGTTGACAGCCTCGGTTCTGGCCGAGACGAACGCGGTTGCCTACGGCGGCAGCACGGCTTTTGATCCGGGCGATTCCGGCAAACAGAATTTTATGGAGTTCAGGCTTTCCATGACTCCCGGCGGAAATCACGAAAGGATGGCGGACGTTTTCGGCTCCATTTTCGGGCTGGGTCTGGCTGATATGGAGGAAAGGCTCAGGCCGTTTTACGGCCTGAGATTAAGGCACGGTCCGGAACTGGCCCTGCTCTGTGCCGGAAGGGGGCTGGGCTCTGATTACGCGTTTTCCAGAATCACTGCGGGATATGCGGCTTCCATGGAACTTCCCGGCAGGGACCTTGTCTTTGTCAGAGCCAGAGCC
>JBDRGJ010000043.1:0-5990 GCA_043817835.1 bacterium | reverse complement strand
TCGCTGAGCCGGCGGATATTTTCGATCCTGTCTACGGATGAAAAGCCCAGGTCCCTGTTTATTCCGTGGCGTATATTGTCGCCGTCCAGCACATAGGCATAAATTCCCAGATTAAAAAGCCTTTTCTCCAGTTCCCTCGCTATCGTGGACTTCCCTGAACTGGGAAGCCCGGTAAGCCATATCGTAAACCCCGGATGCCCGTTGCGTTTTTCACGCGCTTCCTTCGGAATGCCTCTTTTTTCTTTGAATATATTCCGGTTTTTTATTTCCCGGTAACGGAACCTGTCCGGCATATCCTTGAGAATTATTCCCCCTCCGGATACGCGGCAGCCGTCCAACAGCACGAATCTTCCCATGGTGCTTATTTTGGAGAATTCATCAAATACAAGAGGCCTGTCAAGCCTGAGTGTAACATCCCCGATGTTGTTTTTTGCTATCGTGTCTTCGGAGCCGCTCATTTTCTCGAAGGTGGATGCGTCTATGACGCTTTCAACAGAATCCAGCCTGCAGCCTGCTTCCTGCGTGGCAAGCCTGAATTTATAAATGCCGCCTGCCCTCAGGGGATTTTCACCCATCCAGAAAATGTTCGCACGCACGATGTCGGAGACAAAAGGGGCATTTTTATATCCGACGGCAATTTCTCCGCGCTCTATAAGCAGATGATTTTCCAGGGTGATGCCCGTGCATTCGCCCTGTCTGGCGGTTTTTATGCCGGTCTCCAGCCATTTTTCAAGGGTTTTTACGCATGTATCTTTACCCGAAGGCAAAAACCTTATTTTCTGCCCTTTCCGCAGGGTCCCGGATTCGATTCTGCCGACATAAATGAGTTTATCGGCCGATTTGTATACATCCTGAATGGGAAATCTGAGCGGTGCCGGACCGGTATTCCTGCCGGTTTTTATCCGCAAAAGCGCACCTGCAAGCGGTTTGCCTGAATACCATTGCATCTTGCGGCTCTTTTGCAGCAGGTTTTCGCCGTGGATGGCGGATATCGGCACGACATCTGCGGGAGGAAGTCCTATTTTTGCGAGGAATCCGCATATTTCTTCTTTTATAATTCCAAATTTGAGGGCATTGTAGGAAATCACATCCATCTTGTTTACTGCGACGACGACTTTGTCCAGGCCCAGCATGGCCAGCATGCAGCAGTGACGCCGGAACTGTTCCTGCATTCCTTCGCCGGCATCAAGCAGTATCACGGCCGCGTCGGCTTTTGAAGCGCCGGTCACCATGTTTTTTGAAAATTCTTTATGTCCCGGGGTATCTATGAGCAGGAAACGCTTTCCTCCGAAATGCCAGCGGGTTTCGGTGGAATCTATTGTTATTCTCAGTCCCTGTTCTTCCTCAAAAGCGTCAAGAAGAAACGCAAATTCAAACCGCTTGCCGTTTTTTTTGCAGATTTTTTCTATTTTTTCCTTTCTGTCCGCAAGAGCCTGGCCGGTGTCGTAAAGAAGCCGGCCGACCAGCGTTGATTTTCCGTGCTCCATATGCCCGGCAATGACAATATTGATTTCTGCCTCTGTCATGTCACATATAGCCTTCCCGCCCGGAGTTTCATTTTATTATACGCAGTTTCAGCCTGACTGCTGCAAGGAACAGCCGCTTTTTAAGCATCGCAAACCCGTTGCGGTCCGTAAAAAGCGACATTGAAGATATATACATAAGTTTACATTTTTCAAGCGCAAAATACCTGACTTTGTGAATTGCGGTTAAAAGCGGATTGTCCGGTTTTAAGAGTTCGCCGCGCGGATTGTCCGGTTTGTAGCCGAAATGTTCAAGTTCCGCAAAGGCGATCTTTTCAAAAATTCTTATATCGCCGGCAGAGAGTTTTTTCCTGTATTTCCCAGGGTTGTTCTTAAGTATGGGTTTTGAACAATTGTCCCACGACCTGCTGCAGCCGGCCAGCTGCAGCGATTCTTTCTTTTCAAAATAACGGAGCATGTCTGTGGAATAATTTTCGTCCAGAAAGGCGCAGACCGCTTTTACCGTCTGTTCCGGGTCTGACAGCAGATCCTCGTAGCGGATTGTCATGAACTCATTTTTCTCCAGCTTTTTTGAAAGTCCGACGGAGATTTTTTGCTGAAGGCTCCACAGCCGGGCGACATAGTAGGGGTGAAAATGGTTGAAGACCGAATCCTTTGCCGAGACCGCCACGTCCCGGCCGTCGCGCACAAGATGTATGAATTTCGCGCCCGGGCTGTATTTTCTGGCAGCATCGGCATAGTGGACCATGAAAGTGCTTTTGCATCCCCATCGTTTTGCGCCCTTAAAACGGCGATACTGTTCATAAAAAGCCGCTTTTACGCAGTATAAATTCCTGGCAGCGGCGTGCTCAAACGCATCCTTCCGGTCAGGGGCAATCTCCCACGGAAAAAAATGCAGTTCTATCAGTTTTGCCGCGTCATCTATGAGCCGCCGGAAATGGCGATCGTTGTTCAGATCCCCGTACAGATGTTCGACGGGCCCCATGCTTTTCATCAGATGCGGCGGGTGAGGGATATAAATGTCCGGATGGCTGTTGAGAATGAGTCTTAAAAGGTTTGAGCCGGATCTCTCGGTGCCGATTATGAAGATGGGACTAGCGGATGTCATGTGTCGCGGGAAAGGATGCCTGTGGCGCAGGCTATACCGCCTGCGCCGTTGATAAGCTGGCTTATATCTGTTTCCGCGGCGACGAGGATTCCGGCTTTATGATACAGTTTTTTCAGGCCGGGACAGCCTGAAGGCATTATGATTCTGCGGGGCGCTATGGTCACTATATTCATGCCCTGGCGCAGCCGGACTTCGTCGGTTTCCGGCACCGGGATGATATTGAATTTTTTTTGTTTTAAAAGCGATTTTATCCGGCCTGTTGCTTTGTCAACGCGCAGGAGCGCCAGTTTGCGGTCCACTATCTGCAGAAGGCCCAGAAGGTGCTGTACGCCTACGGGAAGGGCTGCTTTCAGGGTATTAACTCCCTGCAGGGCCAAGACATTGCGCAGTTGGAGGTAGCCGTCATTATTGGTCCTGTTGCCGGTGCCGCATATTACGGTTTTTTCGTCGAGCCATAAGGCATCGGCGCCTTCAAAGAGGCCTTTGCCTGAAATGGTCTTGTTTATGGGCACGCCCAGGCTTGAAAGAGCGAAAGAGGCGAATTTTTCCTCGCCTGCACGGACAATGCTTGCCATCCTGGCGACGACCGCGCCCTCCATTGTGTTGAAAAAAAGGTCGCGTACATACATCAGGTTGTATTTGCCGGGATTTTTCCGGCGGCACAAAAAGTCCGGTTTTATCGTATGAACGACAACGCCGTTTTTTCTGAATACAGCGGCAAGCCGGCTGTATTCCAGGCCGATTTTCTGCGGGTTTATCCGGTTCAGATGCTGGACTTGGTCGGGTTTTTTTATGTCCAGCATTTCGCTGCCCGGACAGTACAGCAGGACCGATTTAAGGCGTTTATATTCGGAGTCAGTGCGCGGGACGCCGGCAGCCGCCAGTTCCATGGACATTCCCGCGGTTCTGGGCTTCCATCCGCTTCCCTGATACGCCGAAAATCGGTCCAGACGTTTAATTACGGCCATTTTTCCGCTTCCTTAGGGTTATATCCCAGTCTTGCGGCCGTAGCCTCCACCGCTCCCGAACACAGTGGCATGAGCCTGTGTCTGTGGCGGAGCCATTTGTGCGGCTGCGGTGCGGTTATCGACATCACGTGGCGCGCCGGCGCGGCCCCGCCTGCGATATCAGAATAAGCCAGCCCCGCGAAATCGAATATTCTATTGATTTCATGTGACAGCGAGGAAGGGCTCAAAATATCTTCATATCGCAAGCTTAATTTTTTTTCAAACACACCGTTGTCCGAATCTTTAAGTATCCGGTCATTGGCTGACTGCCACTGAAAGGCGCACACTTCCTCAAGCGGTTTATCAGTGTACCCGGCCCAGCCCGGCGGCAGGTCGAATTTCCACCAGCGCAGGGTCCAGGGCTTTTCCGGCATGGAATAGCCGTTTATACCGAGCCGTGTTATGGACCCAAGGTCGTGCGAGAAAAAGCCGTGCGACAGCCATCCGTCCATCATGCCGTTTATCGACGCCATGGGGTTGCGGGCCAATAATATAAATCTGAAACGGGCGGCAGGGAACAGTTTTTTTATGAAGCCTATCCGGTAGCAGTTGGATGATGATTTCAGGAGCAGCGTCTTTTTTCCGATTTCAGTGTTGGAAGGAAAAGTCCTGGGCGCAGGGACCACAAAAGGAGGCTCTTCGATGCATCCGCCGTCAAAAGGCGGTTCGGGGGAAGGTTGAAGGGAAGGAAATGTTTCGCGGATCAGTTCGGACGGCATGTCATAGTAATAGGGATTTACGGCCACGCCCTGTCCGGCCAGACATGCCAGAAACGAGTTCCAGAACCTCGCAGGAACGAATTCGGAATGCATCTGCATATCCTGCTCCAGCATCCGGGCCGCGCAGGGATAAAGCATGCCGGGATCAGCCTGTATCTTCGGCCACTGCAGGATAAAGCGCTGGATGCAGTCGGTGAGATAGGCTTCTCTGGAGAACGGGTTTTTTCCGGTTTGAAGGCAGCCGGCATCGTCGAGGATGTCGCAGGCTATGTTTTTCAGAACCGGGTCGTCCGGTCTGATGTCCGGGTGAAGGCAATCCGAATCATCGGGTGTGTTTGCCGTGCCGATTCCGTGCAGTTTATGAAAGACGACGTCCTCGCCGTTGAGCGAAATAACGTCGGGATGTTCAGATAACACCGAGTGCAGGAAGCTCGAGCCGCTTCTTGAGGCGGAATTGATGACAAGGACGTTTTTTATATCCGCGGCAATGCAGCCGCTGATCCTGCCGGGATTATGTTTTTCGCGGATGTGGCGGCGTTTTTCAGCTATGGCGGAACTGCAGTTTTTTGTATCAGTGCGGATGTTCATTTTTTGGAGGGAACGCGGATTGCCCGATACCCCGAACTATCAATCCCGACGAATATTTTCATTTTATAAAATATCAGGCATAAAAAATACTCAATACGGGGTTCGCAAAGTCTGGGGGGTTGATTCTTATTGTCCGCCGCAATAACTGCGGGATGCCGACAGCCACAGGATAAATAATGCAGATGCGCACATAAAAATTCCCCAAAACCGTATAAATTTCATGTAAATGGCTTCATCCACCATACGTGTTTCCAGCCCGCAAAGGCGTCGGGTCCATCTGTTGCTCTGTTCAAAATATCGGGCTGACCAGCGGCAGAACATCCCCGGAGCAACGGCCATTGCCGCACCGGCGGCAATCAGAAGGCCGAAGAAGATAAAAGCTGAAGTCGGAATCCGGCTCATATTACAGACCTCCATAGCCTATTTCACCCCGCGGTACTATTTTTTCAGGTTCCAGTGAATAGTATTCAAAAAAGTGTCTTTCATAATGAATGACATTGAGCAGCAGATATCTGCTGTTATTATACTCAAAAATATCCCAGAGCTGCTTGGTGAATGTCCCTGTTTCCGAATCTTCTTTTTTGGACTCAATTTGCATAATCCGGTCAGGAAAAATGCAATATATCCTGTTGTTTAAAATATATCTTGTGCCGTGCTTTTCACATTTTCCATTGCCGGCGCCGGATTTGGGGACATATCCGGCCTGTTTGAAGCGGTTGACGGCTTTTTTGCCGTAACGCTCATCCGCGGCCGTGTAATTACTGAGAATATATTCCCTGACCCGGAAGACGGAATTGCTGTCCGTCAATGCGGTCCGGGCAGAGAATTCCCCCATCGCAGATCCTGTCGCTCCGGAAGAGGAAGACATGCTTTTAAAGCCTATAGAACGCGCCATTTTGGCCTGGCCGAATATACCCCCCCGCCTGAATGGCTTCTCAGTCCGCTTCGCACCGGCGCTTTCTACCGGGGTGTCTGCGGCGGATATCCCCGCGCTTCCCAGTTCCCGCAGGCTGTTTCCCGCGGGCATGCGCGCTCTCTTTAGCTCAAAGGCAGTGTGGCGGGGCAGAGCCGGCAGCGGCGTCTG
>JBDRGJ010000042.1:0-2481 GCA_043817835.1 bacterium | reverse complement strand
GTTGCGGACCATGTCGCACCGGCACTTTTATGAAAAACATCTTCTGGGCCGTTTTGAACGCTGTTAAAATAGGAAGAAAAGGTGTGCATCAACGGAATGCCTTTAAAAACCATGGGGGATGTTTGGAAATCAAGCCTCGGCCTGGACTCAAATGATTTCTGAAAATGATTGCTGCCTGGCTTCTGTATGTCCAAACGGTACCAGCTAAGCCTGGAAATAGTAAGCGGGGTCTGCCTGACAAAGGCCATGCTGGCATTCATATCCGGGCTCACGGCAAATGGATTGGCCCTGAAAAAATCGTTATTGAAATGCGTGTCGGAAATGAGACGGAACTGCGACTGTGAGTAATACTGTACCGGCGCCGGGCAGGTCGGGCAGGAAATTTCGCCGGCCATTTTAATCCAATGGCCTCCGGCCATACTCCAGCGGTCTTGCGACGAGCCGTATTCCCTTATCCTGTAGACTGAAAAATTGGCTTTGGAGCTTTTTCTGTCATCGTAGTCAGCCTCAAAACCGGTGCCTATTCCCCGCCTGCCGAAATAATCCAGAAAAAGCTTTCCTGTCACAGAAGGGCTGAAACGGTGCATGGTCGTACTTTTAAGGTACTCCCCGTTTTTTTCGTCATGCCCCGGCTCAAGTATTGTCACATAGGCCGGATCTTTTCCAAGAGACTTGTAAAAAAAAGGCAGGTAAAGCACCGGCATTTTATCAAGATAAAAAAAGGCGTTGTATGCAAGAATCCTTTTGTCCGGTATTGCGCTGAGCCTGCTGGCTTTTATCCTGAAGTGGGGCTCAATTTCATCGCAGCTTGTCATGACAGCCCTCTTATAGATATGCTTCCCCTCCCTCAGGTCCAGGCTTTTGCCCTGTATGAGCCATGGACTGTACGCCGCAGCCACGCCGTTAAGGCGGCCCCGCCTGGTGGCGGTATTGAATTCGCCGCTGTCTCCGTAAATGGCGTTAACGTCCTCCTCCACCAGCACCTTCCCTGGAGAAACCACCATGCTGCTGGCCGGCCATACATGGAACTCTTCTCCCTTCATGACCCTGCCCGGCAGTCCTCCCTCCCTCTCCTTTTCCGTTACACGGGCGTTTCCTTTAAGGTTCAGGCGGTCCAAAGAGCGATCATACTCAGCGCTGTCAGCTTCGAAAAAAAGGTGGGAAACACCGGTTGACGACGGAAGATCATAAGCAAGGATGAAGGATAAAGGATGAAGGACGAGGAAAATAAGAAGGATAAAGGACACAGGATATGGAACAGGGATTCTCGGAAAAACCGGATTGCCCGTCTTTTTTTTCATACCGCTTCGACCTTTATCCTTTAGCCCTCAGCCCTTATCCTTTTTGATTTTTCCAGTCCGTAAAGAGCGGTTCCGAAGGAGCCAAGGTCCGCGCTTCTGGACACCACAATCTTCATTTTTCTGAAAGGAGTGGAAATGCTCTGACGGAAAAGAATCATCCTGAGAGCCGGCATAAAATGCCTGGAAGCCCTGGATACTCCTCCGGTAAGAACTATACAGCCGGGATTGAGCAGAAGTCCCAGGTTGACAAGCCCCCTCCCCAGATATTCCCCCGTCTCCAGCCATATCCTCCTGGCAATGGGATCGCCTTTGTCAGCAGCTTTAACGAGAGCCATTGTGCTGACCCGCTTCTCCCCGCGGCATAGCCTGAACAGAATTGATTCTTCCGGAGCCGTCTTCAGCGCCTCCAGAGCCCTTCTGGAAATGGCATAGCTCCCGACATATGCTTCGAGACAACCCCTGTCGCCGCAGTTGCAAAGTTCTCCATCCGGCTGTATTTTGGTATGGCCTATTTCCCCGGCAGAGCCTGTGGAGCCGTGATAAAGTTTTCCTCCAAGTATTATGCCGCCGCCGACGCCTGTGCCCAGGGTGACTGCAATGATGTTTTCATAACGCCGCTTGAGTTCCAGGGTGTATGCCCCCCAGGCGGCCATATTGGCGTCGTTTTCCATGACGCATTCCACTCCTGTCATGCGTTTTAAAGGGGCCGCTACGCTGACGTTGCGCCATCGGTTGAGATTGGGAGAAAATCTTATGATGCCCTTCTCCGGATCTATGTCGCCGGCCATGCCCAGGCCCACTCCCGCCACGGCCCTGCCAAACTCCTTTTTCCACTCCAGGACCGCGTGGGCCACGTTTTTTATGAAAGGCCGGGGTCCTTTGTCCGGATTTGTGGAAAAGCGGTCCTGCTTCAGCATTTTGCCATCCGACGTGCATGCCAGTATTTTTGTGTATGTGCCTCCCACGTCTATGCCTATGCCTACTTTTTTCATAACTGATGCTCCTTAACCTGAATTCTTCAGTTACCCGCCTGACGGCTGTCGGGCAGGGAATTCGGGAGGTATGAAGTATTAACCTGAAAGTTGCAGTTGACTGCAACTTTCACCCCATAGGGGCCGCCCTTTTCCGACGGTAAACTACGCCGGTCCATGCAAAGTGCCCAATGAACAAAAATATACGT
>JBDRGJ010000041.1:0-11138 GCA_043817835.1 bacterium | reverse complement strand
GGAGAATTGTTATAAAATTCCGTGGGATTGAAAAACATCCGGACGGCATTCGAGGCACATAAAACCAGTCATTGTTTCCGGAAAATGCCGATGCAAGTTCTTTGAACCGTCGGCAGTTGATTTCCGCATATTCGGCTGATTTTCTCAGCGAGGACGTATTGCGCTGCATCAGGTCCGGGGAAGGCAGATGGGAATAGACGCTGTCAATGGGGTCGGGCATTCGCGGCGACTCTGCTCCCAGATGCAATATCGTATTGGAGGGATCTGTTTCCATGATTCCGCTTAAAAACGAGGTGAAAAAACCGGCTTTCCCGGCGGTACCTGCCGGTACCTGACCGTCGATAATCCCCAAACCGGACTGAATATCCTCCAGTAAAATCGCGCCGGCTTCTGCGCATATCCTGCGGAATTCGCAGGAAGGGCCCGGAATACCGTTATGGTGCGAAAGAATGACCATGGAAGTTTCAGGCGTCAGTGCGCCCCGGAGTATCTCCGGGGTGGAGGAAAGTGTGGACGGATTTATGTCAGTCACAACGGGTTTCAGCCCGGCTCTGAGGACAGCATCAAAGAAAATGGGGGTGGCATTGGCCTGTATGACGGCTTCGCCTCCGTCATTTGTATTTTTAAGCATGCGAGAAACCATGGCCGGGATGTATGCCGAAGAAATAAAAATCAGATCGGAAGGAGAGCATGAAAGGACGTTTCCGATAGCGGTTTTATAATCTTTCAATATCCCGGAATATTTGACTGCTGTTGCCCGGGGAATGTCCTGACGCGGCGGTTGTTTGTCGGGTTCGGTTTCGCTTCCAAGCCTGGCAGAACGTTCATCCGGTTTGACCGCAGCTGTCTGCTTCACGGGGGGCATGGTCCCGGCTTGCTGTTGTCCCATTCTTTTCAGATAAAGTTCCACTGCTTCTGCGGCAGGACCGAAAAAAACCTGCTGTCCGGCTTCCAGGTAAAGGATCTTATCGGACATGGTTCTGACCATATCCAGATTGTGAGAAACCACCACCAGGGTTCTTCCTTCCGAGCGCAGCCTGGCGAATTCAGCCCTGCATTTGGCCTGGAAGACCACGTCTCCGACCGAGAGCGCCTCGTCCACCAGTATGATTTCCATGTCCGAATGGATTGCCACTGAAAAAGCCACCCTGGCGGCCAGGCCCGATGAAAGTTCGGCGTATCTGGCATAAAGAAAGTCACGGAGGCCCGAAAAGGCGATTATTTCCGGAAGCCGCAGACGCAGAGTTTTTTCTTCCATGCCCAGCAGGGCGGCACAGTAGGCAAAATTTTCCATCACCGTAAGTCTGGGCTGGAGACCGGCTGACAGCTGAAAAAAAAGATTAGTTTTGCCTTTTATCTCGACAAAGCCCTCGGTGGGATGGAGAATCTCGGCAATCAGCAGCAGCAGGGTGCTTTTCCCCGCGCCGTTGGGCCCTATTATTCCCAGAGTTTCCCCCTTCCGTATTTCCGCATTTATATTGCGCAATGCCCATAGCGGGCGGCGGATTTGCATTCCGGTCAGAAGTTTTATCGTGGTGGAGGCAAAATTTTCTCGGCGGCTTTTATCCGTTATGTGGAAGAGCTTTCCGGTCTTTTGGAGTTTTATGACTGTTTCTGCGGCAGTTTCAGGCATCTGTCTGTTTTTTATTTCAGGATGATTCGGTCGATTAGTCTGTTATGATGTCTGGCAAAAAACCATAACCCGGAGGCGCAAAGAATGACACCCGCAGCGCTGACGGTTAAAAATCCGGACAATGGGAACGGGGACTGTCCAGTGGTGGCGGACCGTAGAGCACCGATAAAGTGAAGCATGGGATTCATGTTGATAAGCGCCTGGTTGCGGGCGGAAAGTATGTGTATCGGGTAAAACACCGGGGTAAGGAAAAAGCCGGCCGTCAGGAGAATGGTCCATATCCTTTCCATATCCTGGTATTCCAGGGTCAATGTCGACAGCCAAAGGGAAACCCCGACGCAGAATACCGCGGAAGCTGCGGCTATTGCCGGAACAGTCAGCCATCTGAGAGAAGGGGATATTCCGAGCACGATCACAAAGATGAACATTATGCAGAGTTCGATTGCGTAACAGATTGCAGCCGAGCCCACAGAGGACATAACAAGCAGTTCAATGGGGAAACGGAAGTTCCTGACCAGTTGGGAAGAGCGTCTCAGACAGTTAAGCGAGGCTGTGGTGGCCCTTTCAAAAAACTGCCACTGAAGCAGGCCGATTATCAGGTATGCGGCATATCCGTCGACAAATTTGCCCATCCATTTGGTAAAGAGCAGGTAAAGGATTGTGAACATCAGCCCGGGGTAAAGAAGAGACCACATGAAACCGAGCGCGGTGCCCTGGTCCCGCAGCTTAAAATCAACGGTCGTAAGGGTGAAAAAAAGATGCCAGCGAGTTTTATTTAAGGGAATCATGCCTATGGACATTATGACAAAAATTATTACAATCGGACTTTTGCAAAGTAGATTCAGCGGATGAAAAATATGTCAGCGGAGGCCGAAATAGGCGATATAACGCGCTTTTTGAAGCCATTGGATCAAAAACCGAGGCCAATAATTTCGTTTTGTAAAAATACAATAATAACAAAAAATCATGACACCTACAAAATATCAATGACTTCCTTATGCCGGCCTGCATCGATGGCGGGAATGGCTCTGGCGGTTCGGCTGGAAGAGGGGTGAAAGCTTTTTGCATTTTTATTATATAATTTAGGTATAAATATTGAAAGAATTTTCATGCGGAATAAAAGATTTCCAGAAAAGTTTGAATCCATTGATTCTGTACTTTTTGGCATGTTATGACTAAACTTGAATTTAATATTGAACTGATACATAAACTTGAACGTGCCTATTATCAAACCAATTTTTCAGGACGGCACACCATATATCCCCCGGTTTATGTATGGAATAAGGTTTGCGGAAATGAAAAAATGCTCAGCGGTAAGATGCCCGATATTCCGTCAGGCATTAAATATGCTTTATATCTGCATTTCCCGTTCTGTTCCAGCAAATGCACATTTTGCCAGCAGTTTTCCTGCGCTGTAACCGGGAACAAACATTATAAAGCTTATACTGATATCCTATGCCGTGAAATAGAGTTATATGCCAGCCGACTCTGCGGCGCCGAGATAGCGGGATTGTATTTCGGCGGCGGGACCCCCGTTTTGTTTGACCTGGAAAAAGTGTGCGGGACAATAGCCGGAAAACTTAAGCTTTGTTCCCCGTTTTTTTTCAATGTGGAGGCAACGCCGTACGCGTTGACAAAGGAGAAGTTGCGGGTGTTGAAAAACATGGGCGTTACAAGGTTGTGTGTGGGACTTCAGAGTCTTGACCCTCGAGTGCTCAAGGCGATAAACCGCCCAGTCTCACAGATAACGATGTTCCCTGAAATTTACAATGAGGCTCTTCAAATCGGTCTTGATAATATATGTGCGGAATTAGTCTGTGGATTGCCGGAGCAAACTCCGGAAAGCTTTATCAAAGATCTGGAATATCTGGTTTCGCTTCATCCTGCAGGCATCCACATTTACAGGTTCATGCGAAGTCCGGCTACTTTTTTGTTTCGGACAGCTGGGCCGCAAACCGAAAAAGAAATGCTGGCCACAAAAAACATGTACAATGCAGGTTTTGATATCCTAAAAAAGTCCGGCTACAAGTATTATGGTGATGATTTTACCGCTGACGCGAGACATCGCAATCCGCAGATACATCAACAGGAGCGTTACCACGTTTTCTCAAGTTTAATCGGGATCGGTTTGTCCGCTTTGGGTGAAATCCGGCTATCTTCCGGGGTGTTAAAAACAGCCAATGTGCGCGGCTGGAAAAAATATTCATCAATGATTTCCGGACAGAAGTTGCCCATTGACAGGGCATGCGTATTGGATACGAAAGACGAATTAATACGGGCTCGGATAATCCATATGGCGATATTCGGACGGCTGACACGCGGGGAGTTATTCGATCTGGTTCCGGATGCCGACTCCAGTTTGATGGGGCTCTGTGAACAGTTTAATAATGAATTTCAATTTCTCAAAACAGCGGGGAAGATAGAAATAGCCGATGATTTTTCGGAGATAAAATGGAATACGGCCGATTTGAATTGGTTTAAAATATTTTACAGCCCCGCCGTTCTTGAACGATGCATAACGGCGATGAAAAACAAATCCTTTCTTTCGGATTTCCAGCATAGATTCAGGCTCGGCATCGATTGCTGAATCTGGATAACAAGCTGTGTAAAGCGGAGCGCCGGTGCGAAGTGCAGCGGTTTGCGCTGAATGAATCCTGCTAAAAAAGCATTTATATTCCCGGGACATTGTGTCAAAGTGGGGATGGGATTTAAAGATTTACCGCTCCCAGCCGCCACCGCCGAACTTTATAAGCGGGCTGACGAGATACTGGGCTGCAAAATAAGCGATATCATGCAGTACGGCCCGATAGAACAGCTGCGGAGTACGGTTAACTCCCAGACTGCCACTTTTTTGGCGAGCATCGCCGCATTTTATGATACAACAGGTTCGGGTATTTTTCCGGATGTTCTGGTCGGACGTTCCCAGGGTGATTTCACGGCCATCGTGGCTTCGGGGGCTTTGCCTTTTGAAGAAGGGCTGGGTATCATTAGACAGAGAGGAGCGATTTTTGAGCGCGCTTGTAATCGCAACCCCGGACGGATGGCGGTAATTCTGGGGTTGCCTGAAAAAACTGTCAGGCTTATCTGCGCTGATGCCACCGTGGAAAAAAACGGCGTCTGTAAAATAGCCGGCATAAACACGGATTTTAATATCGTAATTTCAGGGACAATCGACGCGGTGAACGACGCGGTTGATAAAGCCGGAAAAAACGGAGCTTCCATTATGGATATAGCCGTGCCGGGCCCCTTTCATACACCGCTGATGAAAGAAGCTGAGCTGGAATATGCCGAAATTTTCAACAAAGTCATATTTCGCCCCCCCGGGTTTCCGATAATATATGATTTTTTGGAAAAAGGGATTATTGACAGCTGCGCCGGGCTGAAAGATTTTTCGGTGGCGCAGATAACCAGGGCGGTAAACTGGAAGCGTAAGACCGAAATTATGCGCGATATGGGTGTTTTGATTTTCTGTGAACTCGGGCCTTCCCAGGGAATGGCGAGGATAGCTTCCGGTAAAATTCCGGGAAGTTCGTTTTATGAAATTGAAGCCCACAGTGACGTGGTCGCTTTAGAAAGCGCTTTGACCGCATGATTACGGGAAAACGGCAATTTGCATCATCGCCTGACGTGTTGCTTGTAACAGAATCCGATCATTTTCTGCCTGCGACAGATTTTCATCAAACCCCGTCTTCGTTTTCCCCCGTGTATGAATATCTTGCAGCCCCGCTGAGGGATTTATCTCTTCCGCTGCAGTATGTCCTTGATTCTCCGCAGCGCTGCGTGCTGGCAAGCCTGGCAGGCTATCTTTTTCACCGCGGATTTTCGTGCGAGATAGCCGACAATATATTCCGCAATCAATGCGAGTCCGAACGTTTTGAAGCCCTTCTGGGCGCTCATCCCGCGATACTGGGCATATCCACAAGTTCGCTGCACAGAATTGAAAGTGTAGCCGCAATAGCAGGAAAAGTCCGCCGGCTATCTCCCTCATCCGTAATAGTTATGGGAGGATGCGGCCTGAATTTTGCACCCGGGATGAGCGCATATGCCGATATCGTTGTGGCTGGCGATGGCGAAATTGCGCTTGGAGAAATACTGGAAGCGGTCAAATCAGGCAGAAAAATCACCGATATGCAGCTGGCATTGCCTTCTGTTGTTACAAAAGAAGGCAATATCCTGCTCGTTGAAGGCCGCAGAGATTTTTCCGCAGGGAATCTTCCTGCCTGGGCGGCTTATAAAAAGTGCAATTCAACGTGTTTTCCGGTGGAAACATCCAAGGGCTGCAGGCATTCCTGCGTATTCTGCAGTTATCCGGAACGCGGAAATCAGGATTACCGTCCGATTGCGCAGGTGATAAATGAGCTCAGATATCTCATTGACGATATGGGGGCAAAGTATGTCCGCTTTATCGACACCAATCTCACATCGGATCCCGGATATGTGAAGAGTCTGTGCAATCATATGGAACGTGAAAAACTGAAAATTCCCTGGTCATGCTTTGCCAGGATCGATGATATGGCCAAAGACCGGGATATGTGCCTGTGCATGGCGGATGCGGGCTGTTTCTGGATTTACAGCGGGATTGAGTCCGGCGATCCCGGCATGCTTGAGCGCATGGATAAAGAATACGGTCTCGAAGATATCGAAGATGGCGTCAAAAACGCCGGAACAGCCGGGATAGCGGTTCATGGCAATTTCGTAATGGGGTTCCCGGGAGAAACCGAAGCCACTGTGCGGCGAACTTATGAAATGATAAAACGCTCGGGAATAGATACGGTCTCATTCACTGTTCTGGGCATCACAGCTTCCATGGCCGAGATGTCGGTTCAAAATCCGGAAAAATACGGCCATATGACCAGATATTCCCGTCAATGGCGGCATTCGACCATGGATTTTGAATCGGCCCTCCGCAGTACAAATGAGATTATTCATAGCATCACTATGGAAACGGACAAGCCTCTTATTGCGGCACACGGCATTGCGATGTATTATCTGCTCGGGGCCGGGATTGATTTCGCCGGGGTCACAGACTATTTTTCGGCGATACGCGGTTATCACAGGGCGAAAGCAGGCGGCAACGACGGCGATGCAAAAGCGTGCGCCGCGCGCATACGTGATATTTACGCTAAAACCGCGTGTAATTTCGGATGGCCTCAAATCCAGCCGCAGGAGGGCTGCATCCCGGGCTTCTCCATGACCGGAGACACGGATGTCCGCGTGACGGCTGCCGGACATGCAATCGGGGATGAATAAAAAAACGGGATTTTTCAGCGGGAAACCGGAGTATAAAAGTCCGTGTTTACGGCAATCCAGGCATCGAGTTCTTTCGAAAGTTTCGTGGTGACGGATGTTTCTGTCCTGCTCAGGTTGACGGTTTCCCCCGGGTCTGACGCCAGATTGTAAAGCTCCACGGAATCCTCCTGCCTTATAAGCTTCCATTCTGCGGTTCTTATTGAAAATTTGTCCGTGGCTGTTTCTGCATAGGTATATTCGTTTGCCGCTGTCTGCCAGGGAGCGGTGCTTTTGCCTGCGGCATAGGCATTTATGAGGGGAGACAGGTCTTTCCCCTGAATATTTTCAGGCCCGGGGATGCCAAGCATTGACAGCAGAGTGGGCATTATGTCCAGCAGCTGGACGGTTTCTTTTATTCTTTTGCCGGCAGAGTTTTCAATGCCGGGATGACGGATCAGAAGCGGCACTTTAAGTATTTCGTCATGCAGGTTAAGCGAAGACACGCGGTTGAATTTTTTTCGCTCATAGAGATTTTCGCCGTGGTCGGCCATTATCAGAACGATGGTGTTTTTATCCAAATTCGATTCTTTCAGCCGGTCCAGTATCCTGCCTGCGCAGTAATCCGCGTATGCCAGACTGCCGTCGTAATGCGCTATCACGTGGTTTATATCCCGCATATCAAGGCTGATTTCGCCTTTCCTGCGCAATGCGGACGAGGAAAGCTCCGCCCTGTAAGGTTCCCTGAAATCCCGCTCTGGCTTTATTCCCGCGGTGTTTAGCCTGAGACCGCTGATGCCTCTCAGAAGCTGTATGGTGAGCTTGACCTTATCCATAATGCCGGAATAACCCGGATCATAAATATGGGGAAAAACGGAATCGGGGGGATCGTAAGGAGGATGCGTGTCATTGCTGTGAAGCAGCGCGAAAAAACGCTCATTTTTATTTATTTCAAGCCATTCCAGGGCCGTCGGAAGAAAATCAGCGAAAGACATTGCTTCTGATCTGTAATCCGTATGTTTCCGTTTTTTAAAATCAAAAGGACGATTGGCGTATATGTTGAAACCGCGATTCAATCCGTACTTCGGATCAAGCTGTGTTCCCGTGGGGAAAGCGATGGTCTGATAGTTGAACATCTTCAGGATTTCAGGCAGGGTGAGTTCCAGTTCATCCATGCGGGAAATCACGGGGTTTTCGGATAATGCCGTTCCCGGGGTGTAATGAACGTTCAGGGCTGATGGATATTTTGAAGTCAGAAAAGAACTGAACGACATCAGGGTTATGTTGGACTGCGCGAACGCCTGTTCAAAAAGCACGGCTTTTCCGGCAAAATCATCTATATTCGGAGTCGGACTGGATGATTCCGGACCTCCACCGATAACCTTTCTTTTGTACCCATAACAGCCCAAGTTGTCTCTCCTGCATGTGTCCAGCACAATCATTAAGATGTTGTATCCGGGCTTTGCGTCTGCCACGGCTGCCGGTTCGGCGCAATGTGCTTCTTTTAGGGATAGGGAGAACAGTAGGCAGGCCAGAGTTATTATATGCTTTTTCAGATTCATGTGAATGACACAAGTTCGCAAGGATGTTTTATGCGGGAAGTCTGTTCCGCCGGCTTATGTTTTCTGCAGATTTTTGCAAGACTTCGTAAAGACTTAGACTGCTCACAGAGGCGTGTGCAATTTTACCCGCGCGGCTTCCTTGCTGAAAAAACACACCATCTCCAGAGGTCATGAATCTCTCCCGACGGCGAAATCTTAAACGGATGGATCGCCTTGGCCTCGACGGGAGCGTTGAGATACAGCTGCCGGATTTCGTGCCGATGAAGGCCGGTGGTCTCATAGCTGTCGATCCAGACGTCGATGGACTCCCAGACGCGGATTTCTTTCATTTCCAATTCAACGAACCCGGCGTCCGTAAGGAGTCGTTTAAAATCTTCTTCCTGAAACATGTTGAAAATCAAGGGTTGTTTTTTCTTGAAAATGCGATACATCCACGGCCCGTCGCCTGCGCCGAAAGGAAGTATCTGTCCTACGATGAACTGAGCGCCCGGTTTCATGACCCGGAAAATCTCCGATACCGGCTTTTCCGGCCAGGGCAGGAGGTGAAGCACTTCCCGCGTACAGACCAGTTCGAACATATTGTCCTTGAACGGGATATTGTAAACGCTCCCCTGCCGGACTTCATCAATCCGCTGCCGCGCCAGATTGACCATCTCCGGCGTCAAATCGAGTCCGATGACTTTTTTGACACGGCCCTTGAAAGAGGCGCCCACGACGCCGCTCCCGCAGCAAACGTCCAGCGCCAGCGCGTTCCGGTCCTCTTTGAAAAGATCGGCATGAGTCTTCAACAGTTCCGTATCGGTGATCCAGACGGCCGACTCATGCCAGTTCCTGGACCTTGCCCCGAATTGCTCTTTATAGACATCTTCATTGATACCCCTGTCGATGTGCTGGAAGTAGATTTTTTCCGCGACCTGTCTTGCCGCGATCCTGGCTTTGCGCACCTGGAGGATCTTGTCCGCGATGACCGCGGCGACGCGCGGATTTTTTCTCAGGTAGGCGAGAACCTGCTCGCAGGTCGCGTTCCCGATCGTTTCGGAGACGTCCGCGTTCGTAAGCCGTGTCTTCGTCTGGCCCTCGAAATTCGGATGGACCAGCTTAAGATCAATAACGGCGGTCAAGCCTTCCGTCACCTCATCCACTTCCGCCAGATCGTTCGGCCCGGCCTCCCTTCCCGTTTCCGCCATGATCCGGTTGACCGCGCGGGTCAGTCCCAGTCGGAACGCGGAAACGTGTGTGCCGCCATGGATAGTATTCACGCAATTAACGTACGATCGGATCATCGGGTCACTGCCGGTCGTCCACTGCAGAACGATGCCGCAGGAAAGCGATTTGTTTTCCAGCCGGACTTCAATAGGTTCTGCGGAAAGCGGCTGAGCCGTTGCGTTCAATCGGGAAAGAAGTCCCGTGATTCCGGAACGGGTTTTGAATGAATGGGAGCTTTTATCCCGATCGCAATCCAGCGCGAATTCGACGCCTGGATTCAGAAACGAAAGCTCCTCAAGTAACTGTCTGCAGATATCCTCCCGGAATCCTCCAAATGTCCGGAATATTTCCCTGTCCGGCCAAAACGAAATCCTCGTCCCGCATCCGCCGGACTTGCCTGCCGCCTTCAACGGATGTTTCGGCTCTCCGCGGCTGAATTCCTGGGTATACAGGATCCCCTTGCGGCGAATCTCGACCCTGAGCCATTCCGAAAGGGCGTTGACGCATGAAAGGCCCACGCCATGAAGACCCGCGCTGAATCGGAAGGATGGTTCGACAAGCTTGCCATCCTGAGCGGAGTCGAAGGAGTCCCTGAAAAATTTGCAGCCCGAGTGAAGTCTGGTCAGCACCACTTCGCAGGCCGAAACGCCTTCTGTGGGATGTATATCCGTCGGTATTCCCCGGCCGTCGTCTTCGACACTGCAATAATCGGTCCCCAGGGTCACGACTATCTTCGAACAGGCGCCGGAAAAGGCTTCATCCACTGAGTTGTAGACCAGTTCGCAAAGCAGCTGGTGGAAGCCGGCCTCGGAAACCGAGCCGACGTACATCCACGGATTTTTTCTGACGGCTTCGAGTCCTGACAGAACTACGATATCATGCGCGGAGTAATCCCTACTCATGAGCGAGCTCTCTCAGCTTCCGGACGTGGAAGCGCTTGGCTTTTTCCAGCGTTTCAAACCAGCTCGCGATATCGGGCAAGCCTTCCTCGCGCGCCGTCTTCGCCATCTCGGAATATGTCCGGTTGTGCTGTTCCGTTTCGCTCCGGACAAAGGACTCCAGATTCCTGAACGTGCCCCCGATTGAAATATCGGAATCCGGATCCTGCGCCAGCTTCAGGAAATCAAGGCAGCCGTGGACATTGCAGGTTCCGCCCTCCGCGATCTCCCTGAAAAGTGCGGAATGCTTATCCATCCCCTCGAATTCCGCCAGCGTGGCGCAGTAGAGGTATCGAAAAACGAGCGACGCCTCTTCGGCGAAGGCTTTTCTCACATTTTTGAAAGTCCGGCTGTTTTCCAGTTTTTTCATTTTCACGCTCGCGCTATAATACAAAAAAAGACCTCAACAGGAAATATTCGTCCAGTACCCAAATCCTCGGCTAACGCCCAGGTATGCCCTTGACATTTTTCACCAGACGGATGTAGTTGCCCCCTGCCTGACGGCAGGCAGGGATTCATCGGGCTTTCGATTACAGCGCCGATAAATCGGCGGGCTACAGTAGAAAAATTTGT
>JBDRGJ010000040.1:0-2843 GCA_043817835.1 bacterium | reverse complement strand
TTAACAAGGAAATCAGTTTACTGAAAAAGGAAGACTCCGCTGTCAGGAAAAAACAGGCTGAACTTAAGTCCAGAATAGAGGAGGCCCAGAGCAGAAACATGGAATCCAGGCGCAGGTTTGCTTCCCTCCAGTCGGCTTATGACCAATGGCGCTCCATATTGGCTCAGGAGACTGTTTCCTATGCCCTGGAACGGGAAATGGAGTTTCCCTATCATGGAAGAAGCGAAATTATCGCACAATTGTTAATGCAGTCTGCGGTGAAGGGCAAATATTCTCTTCTGGCCGGGATAAAGGGGAAGAGCGTTTCCACTTACCGGACTGCCGAGCAATGGAGCAAGACCGGTCTGACGCTTAAGGCCAAAACCGGTCTGCTTGAAGAGCAGCGCAGTGCCCGCAAAGCCGCCTGGAGCGCCAAGCAGGCGGCTCTGAACCGGACAAAACAGAAATCGCTGCAGATTTTAAAAGAAGTGGAATATCTCAAAAACTCAGCGCTGGGTTTGACCCGCCTGGTCCAGCGTCTGGGAACAAAGTCGCCGTACAGGATAACCGAAAGAGTCAGTGAAATTCCCATTCCCCGTAATTCGCTGCAGTGGCCTGTGCAGGGTAGAGTCATAAGCAGCTTCGGCAAAGAGGAGGTGCCGGCCCTTAAAACCTGGCTGGTGAGGGAGGGGATACGGATAAAAACGGCCGGTCGCGCGCAGGTGCGCTCGATTCTGGACGGCAAGGTAATTTATGCCGGCCCTTTCCGTTCCTATGGAAAGGTGGTGATAATGGACCACAAGGAAGGATTTTTCACCGTCTTCGGGCTATTGGGCAAAATATCGGTAAAAAAAGACGAGTGGCTGGAGGCTGGTTCTGTCATCGGAATTTCCGGGCCCGATACCCAGACCCTGGACAGCCGTTCTTCCGGCGGGAGCGCACTTTATTTTGAGATAAGGTCAGGGGCTGATGCGGTAAACCCCATTAACTGGCTGATGAAAAAACATTAAAATATGAAGTTTGACGGGTAATCAATAACGAGAGAACAGGAGAACAAGGCACATCGCCGGTACACATATTCTGTTGCTTATTGCTGAACTTGACCGCTTTTTGTGTCGACTTGATCACGGAGGAAACTATGAAAAAAATGTCGATTTCCGCAGCAGTGCTGGCGCTCATCCTGGCGTTTCCATGCGTCATTTGTGCCGCCGACCAGACCTACCAGCAGCTCAAAATACTGGTGGATGTGCTGGATCTCGTCAAGGAAAACTATGTGGATGAAGTGGAGATCCAGAAGCTTGTGCACGGAGCTGCCAACGGCATCGTACGGGAACTGGACGATTTCTCGCAGTTCATGGATTCCGACACCTACAAGAGGATAAAAAGCGATACCGAAGGAGAATTCGGCGGTTTGGGCATAAGGATAGGCTTGCGCGACAGATGGATAACCGTCATAACCCCCATTCCCGGAACTCCGGCCTATCGCGCCGGCATATTCCCGGGCGACAGAATAATAAAGATAGAGGATGAGAGCGCAAAAGACATGACTCCCGACGATGCGGTAAAAAAGCTCAGGGGAACGCCCGGTACCAAGATCAGGATAACCGTCGCCAGGGAACCGGAAAGCAAGGATCCGGCCGCACAATGGACAACGCACGACTTTACGATAACCAGAGAAACGATAAGGATTGAAGCCGTACAGCACAGGATGATGGATGGAAAGGTGGGATATCTTCGTCTCATAGACTTTACGGGCCATGCGGCCGAAGATACCTTTGCCGCGCTCAACGACCTGAAGAAGCAGGGAATGGATGCTCTGGTGCTCGATATGCGCTACAATCCGGGCGGATTGCTTTCAGCCGCCGTGGATATTTCCAGATATTTTCTCGGCTCAAATAAAATGATCGTCTTCACCAAAGGCCGTAAAAAGGAGAACTATCAGGAGTTTCGCGCCGCTTCCAAGGCTCCGTTCGAAAATCTGCCCCTTGTGGCTCTCGTCAACGGCGGTTCGGCTTCGGCCAGTGAAATCGTGGCCGGAGCTCTTCAGGACAACAAAAGGGCGGTCATAATCGGCTCAAAGACCTTCGGCAAGGCCAGCGTCCAATCTGTCATACCCCTTTCAGATGCCTCGGGCCTGCGCCTGACTGTGGCCAAATACCACACCCCCTCCGGACGATCCATCCAGCGTCATGAAAATGAAAAGGAAAACACCGGAGGTATTCAGCCTGATATGGAAATAAAGGTCCCGCGGGAGATCGAGATAAAGCTGATGAGCCAGTTCGAGGAAATTTTCGTTCCCGGCAAAGCCGCGCAACCGGCTGTTAAAAAGGAAGAGCGTGTTAAAGATGAAATTCTGGACAGGGCGCTGGAAATACTGAAGGCCAGGGATATATTGAGCAGTCTCAGGCAGAAAGAAGGATAACCTAAGAATGGTAGTGGCTGGCGGCCTAACAGTCTGTTGAAAACCCCCTTTCGGGGTCTTTTGGCAGTTTTTGGCCTACGCCTTTGCGTTGCTCAACTTACCCGCCTGACGGTTGTCGGGCAGGCAGTCTCTCGTCGAGAATGCTCGTTTCGCATCGCTTCGGCTCTGCTTAAAAATCTGCTCAAAATACCTCCGAGTAGGGTTTTTCAACAGACTGCTAATCACTGCTCCTAAATGAGAATACTTGGTGTTGAAGCGACTTGCGATGAGACTTCCGCCGCCGTGCTGGAGGACGGGAAAATATTATCCAGCGTGATTTTTTCGCAGGCGTTTCTTCACAGGCCTTACAGCGGAGTCGTTCCCGAACTGGCCAGCCGTGCCCATATGGAGAAAATCGCTTCCGTAATTGAAAATGCACTCAGAAAATCCAAAATCCCTGCCT
>JBDRGJ010000039.1:0-19407 GCA_043817835.1 bacterium | reverse complement strand
TATCTTCGTGCCGTCAGTCAGTGTTAAAATAACGCTGCCGTCCGGCTGTTCTGCCAGGCTTATGCCGGAAATATCGGACAAGCCGCCTTTGAGGGAATCATAATTGAGGGTGTAATCTATACCCAATGACCCGCCGGGAAGAATGAGACTGAAAAGCCGCTCAAAAAAATTACCTGTAGCCGAATCCGCGCCCATGCCGCACATGTTCGGCCCGCCATTCGGGTACTTACCGGCCCCTCCTGTCTCTTCCGATGGACATAATTGAACAGGGACCGGGTTTGAAATCGCCGCGGCCACATAACTCGTACCCCCGCTCCCTCCGCCCCATCCTCCGCCGATGCCCCCTGTCACTCCTCCTCCGCCCCCTCCGCACTCCTCGCTGTCGCCCAGACTGAAGTTGACCGGCTGGCCGTAAGCCTCCGCAGTGATGCCGTTTTCGCAGCTGTATCTGTAACGGTGCTGTATGGCGGCGGAATGGCAGGAGGCGTGCTCAAGCGTTATCTTGACCGGGACGACCACGCTCTGGCCGGCCTTGAGCTCCGCTATCTCAGTGAAAGGAAGCTCTATTTTAACCGCCGGGTCGCTGCCCGAATATTCCATGCGGAAATCGAAAGCCGAGACCAGTCCCTTGTTTTTCACGGTGTACTGCGCGTAAGCGGTCTGGCCGCCCTGCATAGTGAGATTTATGACCGGCGGGTCTATTATTATCGCCGGGGCGGGCACGTCCGTTCGGAAGGTCATGTCCAGGGTTATGTCGTATTTGTCCTGTATGGTTGTGGGGGTCACTTTCCAGCTGTAGGTTACCATCGTGGTGGGCATGAAGACATCGACGGTCTTTACGATGCCCGGCTCGACGGTTACCATTCCCGTGGTCTGATTGTATCCCGATGCCTCGGCCTTGTACATGTACCTGCCCGAAGGCACATCCTCGAACCTTGCCAGTCCGTTCGAGTCCGTCTTCGCGCTCATTGCAAGACCGGATATGTCCATGCTGGTAAGCCGCATGTCAGCATTGCCCAGCCTGCCGGTCGGGTTCGCGGCTGGTATGTCCGCGCTGGCCACATTGAACATGAGGCCGCCTTTGCGAGACGAGGTTATGACGATGCCGGCGTTGACCGGAACGGATGTCGCGCCGCCGCCTGTTATCTCCACAAGCGGGTTCTGCGCGTAGTTGCCGTTCGAAAGACCGGATGGCGGCTCGAACACAATGGTGAAGGAGGCATTGCCGCCGGGACCTATGTCGCCCAGCATGTTCTGAAGGCCCTCTATCCTGGCCCAGCCGAGCGTCGGAGCGGAAACCTGCACTCCGGTCCAGGTTGAGAAGCCGATGTTTTCCACGGTCACGGACTGGGTCCTGGTCTCTCCGGCAAGCATGCCTATTTCGAAAGACTGGGGGGTCACCCTTGCTATCACCTGTGCCGGAACGGTCTTCACGTGTATGGGGAGGGTGCGCTCGAATCCGTGCGATTCCCTTATTTTAAGGACCAGTTCCGCTGTTTCGGAGGCATCTGCCAGAGCATTGACTGTGACAGGCAGTTTATAGCGCATTCCGGCTGCTATCGCGGACGGAACAGGCACGGCAGCCGAAACGCCGGAGCCGGATAACGTTTCCACCGAGGCAGTCAGCGCTTCAACGGGCGTTTCGCCGGTGTTTGTGAACTCCGCCTCGAACGTGAACGACGAATTGCGGGCCATCGTGAGGTCGTAGTATGCCCAGCCGAATCCCATGCCGACTATAGAGAAGGAAGAGTGAGCAGCCTCGCCTATGTAGTCCGGGTGGCGGGCTGATAGCTCGTAAACTCCGGCCTCACCCGGTCCGGGAGTGAACTCAACGCTGTAATTGCCTGAAGACGACGCTGTAACCGTGAACTGCCGCTCATAGCCCTTATTCGCGGCTGTCACAAGAAAAGGGACGCCTCCCAGCGGGTTGCCCCACGTGTCCGTGACCCTGCCGGATATCTTCACGACCGTCTCCCTGTCATAGACCTGTCTGTCCGGGCTGATTGTGGCCGTGTAGGGCGCGGCGGTCCCTGCGGTCATGGTTTTCGAAGCCGTGAAAGCGGCCTGGGAATAGAGCGGAAAGTACGCGAGCGAATGCGCGAAACCGCTTACAAAGCCTTTTACCTCCAGTTCCAGGCCCGCGTCAGCCGGGACAGCCGGCCTGAGCGGCTCGGAAGTGAAGCTGCCTCCGGCCGGTATGCTTATGAAATAGAGCTGTTCGCCGCTTACCCATGCTATTGCCGCGCCCGCGGTCTGGGCAAGCTCCGCGCGGGAAAGGGTGAACCCGGCGGCTGTCTTTAGTTCCACTGCCATTGACCCGCCGGGAACCGTTTTTGAGCCGGACAGCCGCGCCGTTACCAGGTCAAGCGGAGCGGAGCCCCGGTTGTTGAGCTTGAGCCGCACATTTGAATAAGTCCCCCTGACCAGCGCCTCAGGGTAAATCTCGACCACCGGCGACGCCGGATTTCTGACAGCCAGGCTGAATGTCCCCGATATGCTGACCGCCGCGTCCCCTGACCGGGGCAGGGTGAGGACTGCGACAGCCGACACGGAGTCCGGCGCGGAAGTGCTTGTGAATACGACGGCGGAGATTTCCGCCGATAAACCGGCCGGGATTGAAACCTCCTGCGCGGAGACCGGGGCATCCGAACCTATCGCAAGGCTGAGCGGTCCGGCCTGGACGGTCCGGGTGCTTTTGTTCGATATATTAAAGCGCACGGAATCGAAAAACCCGCGGTTAAGAGCCTCGGCTCCTGACTGATAGCTGCCGTAGCCGGACAGAGCCAGCGAAACCGGCAGGACCTCGGCCATTGCGCGCTCCCCCCCGCGGCCGGCTGAGTCCACGGCAGCCACCTCATAAACGTGGACGGCACCGGCCGAGTACCCGGTGTCCCTGAATACCCTGTCGGCAGCATTGGCAGGACCCAGATAAAGCCCGTCTTTATATACCTTATAAAGCGCGACCCCGGCCGAGGGGCTTTCCCATCTGATGACAGCCGTCTTTTCCTCCTCTATCGAGACCGACAGGCTGCCGGGCTTTGCCGGAGGAGGATTGAGGGTGAATGAAACAGCGCGGGTGGAAATATTTCCCGCCTTGTCCGACGCCTGGACGCCCAGGGTGTAAGCGCCGCCCGCCGATATGGTGGAGCCCGAGACATAGGGAGCGCTGTTAAGCGTCGCGGCAACGGCGGATAAATTGATGTCCGTGGCCGATATCACAGGCGCGACAGAGTGGACTTAATAGCCGTTTTCTTCAACGCCGGAGATTGAAACGACCGGTTTGGTCAGGTCTATCGTGAAGAAGACGGTTTTCTGGGACGAATGGCCTGAGGCGTCCGTCGCCGAGACCGCCAGCGTATGGCCGCCCTCCGCGCTCACCGTGGAGCCGGACACGAACGGCGAGCCGTCAAGCGCGAGCGTCTGCTGCGAGAGGTTGAGGTCCGTGATATTTATCGCGGGAATAACCGGGTGATTGTAATAGGCGTTGTTTTCAATGCCCGTTACGGTTATCACCGGAGCCGCGCCGTTGTATGTGACCTGCGCCGGCACGGAAAGAATGCTCTCATTGCCCGCCGCGTCAAGAGCCGTCAGGTAATAATAATACGCGCCGTCGGCTTCGGGCGAATCCTCGGCTGAAAGGCCTATGATGACCCTATACGGCGCACCCGCCGTCCCCGTCACCGCGTATGTGGAGCGATAAAGCCTGTACCTGGCGGGCGTCTCGCCCGGATCGGCAATCCATGTGAGATTTATCCTGTCCGCCTCAGGAACGGCCGATATCACGGGTGGAGCGGGCGGGGTGGAATCGGAGACGGTATTTACCGCATTGGACGGCCCGCTTTCATTGCCTGCCGCGTCAAGGGAGACGACCTCATAAGCATGTGACCCCTCCGAAGGGATATCTCCGTAAAAACCCGTGAAATCAACGGGGTCCGGAATGACACCGCATGTGACTTTTGCCGAATCCCTGTAAACGCAGTATGCCGCGGGCCTTTCGCCGGAAGGCGCGGACCAGCTCAGGTTTACTTTCCCCGCCGGACCGGCTGAGAAATTAAGCGACAGCGGCGCTCCCGGCGCTACGGTATCCACCGTGAAATAAGCGGTCCCGGAGAGAAGCTCTCCCCTGTTGCCCAGGGTATCGTAAGCCGAATAGCTGAAATAAGCGGGGCCGTCGCCTATGGCCGGGCTTACGGTCAGAGAGCCGCTCCACAGGGAGGCGCTTGCGGATGATGAGAGATAAACCGTCGTAGTTGAGCCGGACTGCCCTGTAAATGAAAGGTAGGGTGCGGTCCGGGCCGGCTCGTCCAGGACAAGCTCCAGGCCGTATTCGCCTGATTTAAGCGCGGGCGGCACAGGCGGAACGAATGAAAGGACTGCTACAGGACCGGCTGTCTCAAGCAGAAGCGAAGCGCCGGAGGTTATCGCGCTGCCGATGTTGCCGGAAAGGTCCGTGCCGCTGAAACCGAACGTTCCCGCTCCGGATGCCATCTCCTGCGTAACCGTGAGAGTTCCTACCCATAAGACAGAAGTCTCAGGCTCAAGGCTTATCTGCACGGGAAAACCGTTATAAGGCGTAAAGGTAAGATAGGGCTTTGACGCAAGCGTTTCGGTGACCGCCGCCTCCAACCTGTAGCCGCCCGCTCCCAGAGGAGGGACAGCCAAAGGCAGTAATATCGCGGCGGACGGCGCTATGCTGTCCGAGACCGCGGAGACGATGTCAGAAAAACCGCTCTCGTTTCCGGCCGCGTCAATAGAAGTCGCGGCATAATAGTAAACCACTCCCACGGGCGCAAAATCCGAAAACTCGAAAGACCCGACCGCCTGGCCGATGATGAAGGACGAAGCGGCGGAAGTTGCGACTTCAAGCGACGATTCGCTCGCCGCGCGGTAAATCAGGTAAGAAACCGGGACTTCGCCGGAAGGCAGGGACCACGATAATCTTACGGCTCCTCCCGGAATGGAATCAGCCGACAGGCTCTGTGGCGGGGCGGGCGGGCCTGTGTCCACCACCCCGGACACGGGAGCGGAATATGCACTGCCGCCCCTTCTGTCCACCGCCTGCGCGGTCAGAATCACGGGACCGTCAGTGCCGAGCTGAACGTCCGCCATGGAGAAAAAGCCCGGAGGGACAGCCTTCTGTGCGGCGGCCAGCACGTCATTCACAAAAAGCAGCACATATACCGGCTCCGACTTCCCGCTTACGGCAATTGATGGAACCGCCGAAGTAAATCCGTTCTGCGGCCATGTTATCTCGGGCGCAGGCGGAGGGGAGTAGCTTATCACCACCGGAACCTGTTGTTCGGCGAAGTTGCCGTACCTGTCATATGCCCTCGCTGAAAACACGTGCGAACCGTCGGGCAGGGCCAGTATGTCCCATACGGTGTTGTATGGATGCGATGCGGCGGTGGCTATGGCGACCCCGTCCGCGTAGAAGACCACCCTGTCCACGATATCATTGTCCGATGCAGCGGCTTTAACGACAAGCGGCCTTGAAATGACAGTGTTCGGAATGGGCGTCGATATTGAAACCGAGGGCGGCACAGGGTCGAACAGGGCCGGATTGGACACCGGTGAAAGATTGTCTGCCTGGTCTGCGGTTCGCAGGGCGAAGAACTGCACGGCTGAACTCGATAAAACCGGAATGTAAGCCGATTCCGGGCCTCCCGAACCTGTTGAGGCCGCGACTTGGGCTACCGGCACGGCGGAATCCCATCTCAATTGAGTCACCGGCTCGGTCGCGGCTCTTATAAAATAGGTCGCAGGACCGGTGAGGTCGTCAGGGGGAGCGGTCCAGGCCAGCAGGACGCGGGCTGTACCGGAATCAAAAACCGTTGCGCGAAGGTCGGAAACCGGCTGGGGAGGATGGATATCGGCAGTCACGGAGACCGGTTCGCAGGGACTGCCTTCCAGATTGTCCGCATTGACCGCCGAGACCCTGTAAAAAAATACGCCGGAATCAAGGACCGGTTCGGACCAGAAGGCATCCGTGCTTGAAGCAACCGGGATGAATTGCGGACCGGTTTTTCTGTAAATCCTGTAATGCGCGGCCGGGGTCCCGGAAGAATCGGGCTGCCATGACAACAACACGGTTTTGGCAGCGGTATCGAAGACCACGGCCAGGTTTATCGGCGCAGGCGGAGGCGACAGGAGGGTCCTGGTGGATGCCGTGTTTGAGAATGGCGACGGAAATCCTTCGCCATTGATTGCCCTGATTTTAGCGTAATAGGTCGCATCAGCCGCAAGGCCTGTCATATCCATATAACCGGCGGTTGTCTGAACAAAGGTGGAAAACAGAGTCTGGAAATTATCGGTCGTCGAGATCAGGAGCTCATACAGGGTACCGGGGGGATTTCCGCCGGAGCCCCACAGCACGGTAAATCCGCCATGACCGACATCGGAAAACTCAGGCATTCCGGGTATTTTTGCAAGGGTGTAGGCCGGTGGCGAACATGACGGCAGGCTTTCCCCGAAGAAGTTATAGGCGCTTACGCATACCGCGTGCTCGGTATTGGACTGAAGGCCGGTCCGGGTAAACCCCGGTTCCGTGACCGAGGAAAGAAAAATACCGCCGGGCAGATAAACGGAATAGCCGGAAGCGCCGGGAACGGCTTCCCAGCTCCATGTGATTGAAAAAGTGCTCAGCGAGACGGGCTCAACATTCTGCGGGGGAGGAGGCGGAGGTCTTATGGTAATGCTGCTTGTGTGGAGCGGTTCCCTGTTGTCTACGTTGTCGGCTGAGCCGTAGTAAACGGTATGGGTTCCGATTGGAAGGATGAAAAGTTCCGAATAAACGGGATTGTCGCAGGTTCCGGCAGGTTCCGTAAAAGTCGGCGGGCCTGTGCAGTCCTCGCTGGACACGTCTATAAGGAAGTAAGTGGTCGCAAGTCCTGACGCCAGGCCGTTGGAGACCGGGTCGGTCCCTGTCAGCGTGAAAGATGTCCAGCCTGCCGCAAAAATAGTCCCCTCATCTTCAAAATAAGGGCCCTCCGCATCCATGACAGTGGAAGGATATGTCCCGTCCGTAAAAACCGCCTTCTGCCTGGGCTGCTCGATGTTTCCGGCATTGTCCCGGCTGCGGAAATACACAGTGTGCGTTCCTTCGGAAAGAACAAACGGCCCGGGATAGACGGGATTGGGGCATGTCCCTGCCGGTTCTACCGGATCCGGCGGTATGCCCTGACATTCCGGGAAGGAAACGTCTTTAAGAAAAAACGTTATGGCCACGCCGGAAGCATCAGGACCCTGGTCCGATGCGACAAGTTTTACAAGCGTATGGGTGGAAATATACGGAGGAGGTTCGGCGGGCTGATAAACCGGACCGACAAACTCCACTGAAGTTACGGGAGAGGTTATATCAACCTGTGCGTTAGAAGAAACCGGGGCAGAAAAGAGGAGCCCTGCGAAGAAGCCGAAACACAGAATGGACAACCTGTCCGCTGGACGCACGGACAAAGACAGGCACTCAGATTTATTCTGACTGCGCGCTGCCACTCCACCCCCTCCGCTCGGCTGTGTTTCCGACCTCGGCTGAATCGGAAATACGGCAAGGGTACTAAGTTGCGACGTGAATCGATTGCAATTACGCCAAAAAAGACGGCTTTTTTATGTCGCCCGAAAAAGTCTAACAGACATTTTGGAAAATTTCAAGGGAAATAACCATACATAAACCATACATGCAGAACCTGTTTTAATTCATGCAGCAAAGTTTGTCCAACTCCAGCCGTACGCCGACGCCTTTCTGCACAGTTATTCTGGAAGCTAAATCGAACCCCAGCTTTGATTTTAGTCGGGACAAGGTAACTTGCAGAGCCTCGGATTGTTTCGTAGGGATTTCAGCTGACAGATACTTCCATACTTTCTTGTGCAGTTCTTCCCAACGAACGACTCCGGGAGCCTTTCTTAAAATGCAGAAAAGAAGGTCAAACTCTTTCTCGCAAAGCCGGACTTCACTTCCGTTTACATAAGTCCTGCGATTCGGGCAGTCCATTTTCAGCGGACCGAGTTCTATGATCCCGGACCCTTTTGCACTGGAAGCGGCGCGCAGGGATTTTAATTCTTCGTTCTCCCTGAGGAGCTTTTCCACCTTGGCCGCAAAAATTGTGTGCTTGAACGGTTTTTCTATGTAGTCATCCGCCCCGTTTTGCAAAATCTGCAATCCGACTGATTCCTCATCATTTGCCGTTACCACAACCACCGGCAGGTTTTTTAATTCGGGTTTCGAGCGCACATGCTTCAGAACCTCGAATCCGTTCATTCCGGGCATATTTAAATCCAGTATCATGCAGTCGCACGGCTCTTTGGTAAGGACTTTCAGGGCTTCCTTTCCGTCCGAGGCCAGAAGAATATTGTACTCTTCCGGCCTTTCCGAAAATATTCTCTCATAAAGCCTTCTTATCCACGGCTCATCATCCACCGCGAGAATTATTTTTGGCTTCATCTATCCCCTCATTCCCGCCTTCATGCATAATCCCAGTTTTTTAGTGCTGACTTTCCCCCAACCCCTCACGCCTAACGTTTCACGTCTTACTTCTGAATTCATACCCCCTCCGGAAAGAAAAAACAATGCAGATATTTTACAAATTATGCGTTCCGGACTTTCCACTCGCAATACTTCGGCAGACCGAACTTTACGAGGTAATAGGCGATAAAAGAGATCGCCGCGAGTATCCAGGCAGGCGGATTCTCGATGAAGCGGAGAATCAGCATGGCTATTGTCTTAACGAATTCCTTGAAAGTCAGGCCTTTCATGTACTCTTCCCAGGGTTTCTTCGCCGCCCTGCAAAGCTCTTTTTTGACAGTCGCCAGAACCGGCTCGACTTTCGTGTTCCACATTTTCCTGATCTGCTTACGGGTTCTCTTTTGTTTCTTCCAGAAGCCTTTTATTTTGCCGGATTTGAAGGACTGGACCGAACAATATCCCAACCCCTGGAACTGATTAGCGATATTAAGCAGGTCGAACTGGCTTTTTTTCACCGTATCAACGAACATGGATGCGCCCGGAACCGGCTCAAACTGCTCTATCTTATCCAGAATGGCATCCTGCACAGCCGAAACATCCTTTTTCTCATAGGTCGAGATTACCTCATCTAAATCCGCTAATTCTATCGGTGTCTGCCTCATTTATTGCCTCCGCTTTTAACGTCTCGGGCCGGACAGGGCGGTTCTACCGTACTTTCAGCCCCTGGCGCTTTGAAAGTGCGCCCCAAAAGCTCTGCGTTGGGGAACGTCTCACATCCCCACCTGCGCAGTAATTTCAGGAATCTTTCCCCCGCAAAGCAAGAATATCATTTTTTATCGTTTTAAATTCAGCCGGATTTCAGGAGTGCGGAAATTCAGAAAAACGGAACCGCAATGAGCAGATTTTCCTGCGGAAGGACTCAGGCCAAGAACAGTTTTTCCAGCTTCTTCAGGTCCAACTGCATGACCCCTGCGATTTCCTGTTTGAAGCTTCGGGCAATAAGGCAGAAATGGGGTTTGCCGTGAAGGCCTGTTCCTGCGGCCTTTGCCTGAAGTCTGTGCAGGACTGCCGCAGCATCGATATCATCGCTCCATTTGACTTCGCAGAACAAATTGTCCTTCTCGCCGATCCCGATTAAATCGATTTCAGCCTCTTTGTCCCACCAGCGTCCGAGCCGCGCAAGCCGGAAGGGAAGCTGCCCTGCCTTTTCCATGGCCTGCAGAGCTTCGCGGGCCACAGCCTCGAAAATCGGTCCGATGAACTCATCCATATGAGGCCGGATGACCTTTTCCATGAGCCAGTCCTGACGGCCTTCTTCAATCGCCTGGATATAAGGGTAGACGAACCGGAACCAGAACCGGAAGAAGTTGTCCGAAAGGCGGTAAAGTCCCTTGCGGGATTTTGCCGGGCTCTTCTCCGTGACCGGAACCTCGCGCCTGACCAGATGGAGGTCGCACAGGACCCCGAGGTACTTGGCCGCCACGCCCTTGTCCAGACCTGTATCATTGATGATGTGTCCGATTCTGGTGTTGCCTTTGGCGATGGATTCCATGATGGAGAAATATGCCCGCGGCTCCCTGACCTCCTGGCGCAGCACGAATTCCGCATCCCTGTACAGGGAACGCTCCGGGCTCAGAATCTTTTCCCTGATATTGTGCCACAGGTCCTTGTGCCGGTCGTATTCGACAAGATAAGCCGGAGTTCCGCCGAACACGCAATAGGCCCCGACCGCCTCGCGCATGCGGCCCAGAAGGGGGAGAGCGTCTGCAAAGCGCAGGGGCTTGAGAAGCATCTGCGTGGTTCTGCGGCCGTAAAGGGGGGACTTTGATCCCATCAGGGTCTCCATCATCCCGATGCTCGATCCGCACAGAATCAGAAAAATCCCGGTTTTGCGGAGCTTCTGGTCCCAGTGATACTGAAGAAGGGAGGGAAGGGAACTGTTGGCTTCAATGAGGTAGGGAAACTCGTCCAGGGCGATGACGATCCGTTTTCCGGCTTTGTCCGCCAGGTAGGAGAAAAAAGCGTCCCATTTCGTGAACGGATTTGTTTTCAGAAGCCCGTCATGAAAACGTTCCGCCAGCACGTCCGAAAACTGCTTCAGCTGGAGCGCTTCCGCCTCTTCCCTGGCCAGAAGGCGTATCCCTTTCTGCGATTTGAGGAAGCGGTCGATCAGCTCGCTTTTTCCGACCCTGCGCCTGCCGTAGAGCAGGAGAAATTCCGCCCTGTCGCTTCCGGCTATCCGCTTGAGTGTTTTGAGTTCCTGTCCGCGGCCCAGCCACATGATTTTAGTCTCCTTTAAAGTAGTCTACTGTGAAGTTGACTAATTATATCACGGAAACGGCGGCGTTTGCCAACAGCACTGGCGGCGGCAACCGGAATAGTCCGGCGTGTGCATATGGGACGTTGCTGTGTTTCTCAGTTGTTTTCTTTGTCCCCCGAGAAAATCCCCCGCGATTGGAAGAATGTCATTTTTTATCGTTTTAAATTCAGCCGGATTTCAGGAGTGCGGAAATTCAGGAAAACGGAACCGCAAATGAGCGGTTTTTTGTGCGTGATGGATGACGCCGCGGATTTCAGAATTGGGAGCGGTTTACGAATATCGGAATTTTTTGATATGTTCTGCCGGCGGGAATTTATCCGAACTTTTGCAGACATCCACTATCCGGTTTTCGTTCGCCAATATCTTCAAGTTATTCCTACCGACAATCCTGGCGATATCCATGCCCATGCTTATCAATAAAATATCCACGGTGCTTAAACTGTCGCCGGCGCCGCGTTTGCCCGAAGTGTGTTCCGGTTTTAAGACTTCGTCGGCGGCAAGAATATGCCTTCTGCTGAGTTCATAAGAGTAGAGAATTGTCCCGCCCACAACATCTGCTTTTAATGCTTCCCGGTACCGATTGTAGGCCGCCTCATTTATAAGACGTTCCTCATAACAAAACTTTGCAAAGGTGTTGAAGGTTTCAACTATGCAGAAATTCGGGACGAAAAGGAAAGCATCATTTTCTCTTTTCGCTTCAAAAAGTCTTTTGATTTTTGCGGCCAGAGAGGCTTCTTCTTCGTCCCTGTGATGATATTTTAAAACAAGGACCGATGTGTCAAGAAGGAAATGCTGCATGGGGGTAGCGCAGTTCCAGAATTGATTCGGAAAGAGAAACGGGACGAGCCCATCGTATTTTGCTTAGGCCGTACATGCGGCGGTAATGGGCCTGCCATTCAGGAGTCATGGTTTTGAATTTGGCGACGCCGTTTTTCCCCAGTTCCGATACGAGGAATTTTTGAAAACCTTTATTCAAAGTCATAATTCTCCTTGAGTGGAAACCGAATGCCTTATATTTTCCTGTTATTTAATCCTAGCAATTTCCGCTGCGCGACTCTACAGGATGTTTTTTGATATGCCAGGCATGGTGGACACAAAAATCCGGGGGCTATATAGGTGAAGTGAAGCTAACTATTGACAAAATGATCTAAGGACTGTATTATAATATTATCATCCCCAGTGGGGTAGAACTCACTGGCCCCCTCCGGGGTACGCTCCGGAGGGTCTTTTATTCCCCGATGACCCGAGTCGCCTTTCTTGTTGATGGATTCAACCTTTACCATTCGATTGTAAAACTACAGCGAGATACCAATTATTGTGCTAACTGGCTTGATGTGTATTCGCTCTGCAATTCTTACCTTCACCTCTTCGGCAAAGAGACCCAACTAACCACCGTTCGCTACTTTTCGGCACTGCCATATCATCTCAACTCAACATCTCCGGGCAAGATCGACAGGCACCAAAAATACCTTTCATGCCTCAAAGATTCAGAGGTCATAGTAGAATTGGGCCGGTTCAAAGAGAAGGACGTTTTTTGCACCAAGTGCCGTACAGTTTTTCTTAAACACGAGGAGAAAGAAACAGACGTTGCGATTGCCATCACATTGCTGGAGCTTCTGTTCACTGGCAAATGCGATACTGCCGTTATTATGTCTGGAGATACAGACCTTTCACCGGCTGTTAAGAAGAGCCGGGCACTCTTTCCCGATAAGAAAATCCTCTTCGCCTTTCCCTATGCCCGGAAAAACAAGGAACTACACAACCTCGCAACGGATTCATTCTCCATCAGTCAGAAGCAATATATACGGCACCAGTTTTCCAATCCGGTCATTCTGAAGAACGGCCACGAAATTCACAAGCCATCAACCTGGTAGGATTCCTCAAAGGGCCGAAAATCAGTCTGACACCAGTCTGACACGAAAGCGTCCAACCCGGCCAACTGGAACCAACTCCATCCAACTGCTTCCGACGAGAACTTCAGGGGGCGAATCTCTTCGAAGGGATTTTTTAGGATTTGCAGACCGTCGCCTTACCACTTGGCTACCGCGCCGGACAGATTTGCAATAAATATCTTACCAAACCTTCCGGCTGACCCTCAAACCATCTTATTAACCCAAATCCTCGGCTAACGCCCAGGTATGCCCTTGACATTTTTCACCAGACGGATGTAGTTGCCCGATTCATCGGGCTTTCGATTACAGCGCCGATAAATCGGCGGGCTTCAGTAGAAAAATTTGTCCTTATCCGAGGATTTGGGTATTAACCTACGTCAAGATTGACAAATCATCGCCGGTCTGGCAGTATCTTTAAGGAATGTCAATCATAAAGCTGCTTTTTCTCCTCTTTTTTGCGCAGCCGTATGCAGCCGTGCCCGTTCCTCTTGCACCGGAAGGCATCCCGCGGAATGTCGAATCCGTTCGGAACCGGCTCGTTACAGACAGGCACTTTGCAGCAGAAGTCGCCGGCATGCTGCTCAAGAGCGGCGTTCTGGACGATTCCCTGCAGGGAGAACCGGAGCAGGACAGGAAAGTCCTTAAAACCAGGGTCACAGCCTGGGTCCGCTCCCGCCCTGATGAAGCAGCGGAACTGTATTTTCACCTTCTCGACAAAAAATCTGAAGCAACAACCTGGTGGGAAGTCAATCCGCGATTTCTTGCCATGATAGCTGAACTGGAAGAAGCGGCCGCAAACAGCGGGATGGCAAAAGAGCGTGTCGCCACGGCAGGCAGACGTCTTTATTATGAAGCCTCGGCTTACGACAATGCCGCCGCAGTTATGAATCCGCTTTCAGCCCAGGCCCGGACCCTGCCTGAATATGCGCCGTTCCCGCAAGCGGAGGCGACAGAAAAGGAAGCTGCGGCTTTTTCAATTCCCGCTTTGGACTGGAAGCTTGACCCGGCAGGGCTTTACAGGGAGAGGGAGATTCTGGACAAATGGCTGGCGGAATTGCAGGAAAGACAGGAATCAGACATTGAAAATTTCAAAAAGCGCGGCGCGGAACCGGAACTGAAGGAAATGCTTTCCGCCAGAAGCCGGGCCATGGAGTCGGCGCGAATGGCATGCGCCGATTTCCTGCTGAAAGTCTCCCGCCTCTCCGGCCGCAAAAAGATAACGACAGAAGAGTCCGGAACCCTTGAAAAAAGCCGAGAGGTGGCGCGAATGGCACTTATGCGTGCCCACGCTTTTGAACGGCTCTGCTCGGTGAAAACAGGCCTTAAATTCCTGTCCAAATCCGGCCTCCGGAGTCCGGGAGGTCTGAGCGCGGACGGCGAAAGCCTGGAAAAAAGCTACCGCGACATCACACGTTCCCTTGAAGCCGGCGGGTCCCTCCGGCAGGCGCGCTCCGAACTTTCAGCCCTGGCCGGGGAAGAGAGGCAATGGGGCAGGGGGATGGACCTGCTGATCCTCTTATATTCGTCCGGAAAAAAAGTGCTGGTGCCGGAATGGAGCTGTTTTTTGGACCGTTTCCTCTGCTGGTTCGTGTCTGAAGCAAGTCCTTCTTCAGCCTCAGCCAGGAAGGAACTGGCTGCCATCTCGGCCAGGATGAGCTCTGCCCTGAAAGAAATCTCGGACGGGAACAATGCGGGGGCTGCGGTCTTACCGACAAAAGATGAAATCACAAAGGCCCTGAGACTGGCCGCTGTCATCAAAAAGGGCGGGAAGTTCAACCGGATGATGCAGTTCGCTTTCTGGGACTGCGTTTTGCGTCCCTGGAGCGCCGCAGGCATCGCACAAAATCAGGATATCTCCGCCTGCCACGCGCAAATCGCGCCTGTTATCGCCTATTTGATATAATTGTCCGGGCCTGAAGGGCTATGACGGTTTTTGAGTCTTTTATCTTCCCGTTTAAAACCATCCGCCAGGCTTTTTCGAACGGCATTCTGACGACCTGAAGGAATTCGTCTTCGTCCGGATTGCGGTTCCCGGGCCTGAGTTCGCCGGCGAGGTATATCCTGAGCAGTTCGTCCGAGAAGGCCGGTGTGGGCCAGAAGGAAAGCAGGGGCGTTATTTTTCCGGCCGTATAACCCGTCTCTTCTCTCAGCTCTTCGCGTACGCGCCTGAGAGGATCGTCTTTTTTGTTGTGAAGTTTTCCGGCCGGTATTTCCAGTGTGGCCTCTTTGACCGGATAGCGGTACTGCCTTACCAGGACCACGTCGCCGTTGTCCAGGACGGGAAGGATTCCCACGGCGCCTGGATGGTCGATAAATTCGCGCGCGGCTTTTGTGCCGTTAGGCAGCAGGACCGTGTCCACCCTGAAGTTGACGGCGCCGCTGTAAAGGACTTGGGCCCTGATTTTTTTTTCGACTAGTCTCATGCCATATTGAACTTCGCGAAATAGATTCTATTATTTTTTGACGCATCCTGACTCATGAAATCCGCCGGATTCATCCATCTTCACAACCATACCGAGTACTCCATCCTCGACGGCATGCTCAGAGTGAGCGACGGCGACAACCACCCTTCAGAGTTTCTCAGGCACCTTGCCGCGAAAAATATCCCGGCCATGGCCATAACCGACCACGGCAACATGTACGGGGCCGCGGAGTTCTACTTCATGGCATCTGAACTGGGCATCCGCCCCATAATAGGCTGCGAGGTGTACGTGGCCAGAGACTCGCGCACCGACAGGAACCCGCAGAAAGAAACCGGCCACATGACCATTCTGGCCAGGGACTACGAAGGCTACCAGAACCTGATGGAGATAGTTTCCAGGGCCTTCCTTGAGGGCTACTATCATGCCCCGCGCATAGACACGGAACTCCTTGCGCAGCATGCCAAAGGGCTCATCGCCCTGTCCGGATGTCTGAAATCGCACATTGCCCGGCGCTGCGCGGACGGCAGGCTGGAGGAGGCGGAAAAACTGGCCTGCGGGTACAGGGACATCCTGGGAAAGGAAAATTTCTACCTGGAGCTCATGGACCACGGCATTGCCGAGGAGCAGGCAGCCATGAAGGGGCTCCTGGAAATCTCAAAGCGCACCGGCATCCCTGTCGTGGCCACGAATGACTGCCATTACCCCAAAAAGGAGGATTGGGAAGCGCACGACGCGCACATGTGCATCTCTACGGGTTCGCTCCTGGACGACGCGCGGCGCATGCGCATGTCCACGCACGAGTTCTATTTCAAGAGCCCGGAGGAGATGATACAGCTCTTCTCCCATTCCCCGCAGGCCTTGGCCTCCACCATGGAGATAGCGGAAAGATGCCACGTAAAGCTGCCTACCGACAAGCTTTATCTGCCGCATTTCGAAGTTCCGGCAGCTTTCGCCGGCATGGACCAGGACCGGTATCTGGAACACCTCTGCCTGGAAGGTCTGAAAGCGAAACTGGGGGGGAAAATCCCTCCGGAATACGCGGAACGGCTGAAATTCGAACTTTCCGTCATAGCCAGGATGGGCTTTGCCAGTTATTTCCTGATAGTCACGGATTTTATAAACCATGCCCGCTCGCAGAATATCCCGGTGGGGCCCGGCAGGGGAAGCGGGGCAGGCTCGCTTGTCGCATTTTCCCTTGATATCACGCGCATAGACCCGATAGTCAACGGACTGCTTTTTGAGCGTTTCCTTAACCCTGACAGAAAAAGCATGCCTGATCTGGACATCGACTTCTCGGACGAGGGCCGTCCGCGCGTCATAGAATACGTGAGGAAGAAATACGGCGAAGCCAACGTAGCCCAGATAATCACTTTCGGGACCATACGGGCCAAAAGCGCGGTCAAGGACGTGGGCAGGGTAATGGGCGTTCCCCTGCCCGAAGTGGAAAAAATAGCCAAGCTCATTCCCTCCGCCCCCGATTCCACGGTTTACAAGGCCCTGAGAACGGTGCCGGAACTGCAGGAAGCGGCCAAAGATCCTGCGACAAAAAAACTTCTCGAGCTGGCCCAGAAGCTGGAGGGCCTGCGCCGCCACACCAGCGTGCATGCGGCGGGCATGGTGATAACAAGAGAGGCCGTGACGAAATACGTGCCTCTTGCCAACAGGAACACCAAAGACGTGGTGACCACGCAGTATGCCGGGGAAATACTCCCCCGGCTCGGCCTGCTCAAGGTGGATTTTCTGGGCCTGCGCACCCTGACGGTGATCGAGAACGTGTCGGCGATGGTGAGAAAGCGGCACAAGCCGGATTTCGACATATACAAGGCATCCCTGGACGACAAGAAGACCTTCGATTTCCTGCTGAGCGCCAGATCGACGGGCATATTCCAGCTGGAAAGCGCGGGCATGCGCGACCTTATCCGAAGCCTAAAACCCACGGTCTTCAGCGACATCTCCGCCCTGGTGGCTCTGTTCCGGCCCGGCCCCATGCAGAGCGGAATGCTCGATCTGTTCGTGGAAAGAAAGAACGGAAGACAGAAGATCGTCTGCGACCACCCTATGCTGGAGCCGATACTCCGGGACACCTACGGCACCATCGTCTACCAGGAACAGGTGATGGAAATCGCCAAGAAGCTGGGCAACTTCAGTCCCGGAGACGCGGACGAACTGCGCAAGGCGATGGGCAAAAAAAACCCCGAAGTCATGGAGAAGGCGAGGGGCCGGTTCGCGGAAGGCTGCAGGGCCAACGGCATACAGGCCCGGCTCGCAACCAAAATCTTCGACCAGATGGCCCAATTCGCAGGCTACGGCTTCAACAAATCCCACTCCGTGGCCTACGCCCTGGTGGCTTACCAGACGGCCTATCTCAAGGCCAACTATCCGCTTGAATTCATGACGGCGCTTCTTACCAGCGAAATCGGCCACAGCGCAATAGGCTCGGAGGACAAGGAGAACAAGCTGGTCACCTATCTGGACGAGGCCCGCGACATGGGACTGGACATACTGCCTCCGGACGTCCAAAGATCCTTCCGGGATTTTGCCATAGAAAAAGACCGATCCGATAAAGAGTGCATACGCTTCGCCCTGAGCGCAATAAAAAATGTCGGAGAAGAAGTGGTTAATTCCATAGTCGCGGCCAGGGAGGAAGGAGGCGATTTTAAGTCGCTGAAGGATTTCTGCTGCCGCATAGACACGCGTCAGGCCAACAAGAAGGTGCTGGAATCGCTGGCCAAAGCCGGCGCCTTCGATTCCGTTTATCCCGGGCTGAAACCGGAGGAATCGCGCGCCATAGCGTTGTCCGAGCTTGAGACCGAAGCTGAGGCCGCAGGCATGGCACGGGAGGAAAGAGAACGGGGACAGGGCATGCTTTTCAATGAAACACAGCGCGGGACTCACGCCTCCGGCAGAAAGAAAAAAGATTTCGTCCCTCTTTCGGAACATGTCCTGCTGAAAGACGAACGGGAGGTGCTGGGTTTCTACCTGTCCGGCCATCCGCTGGGCCGTTTACAGCGGCAGCTGGAAATGATAGCCACGCACCCGATAGATAAAATACCGGCCGGAAGCGGGTCTATGGTGCGCCTGGCCGGCATGATAACCCAGGTCAAGAAAATGGTTTCCAAAAAAAGCAACCAGCCCTGGGCCAGGGTGGAATTCGAGGATCTGACGGGCAGCGTGGCCGTGCTCGCCTTCCCGAAGACCTACAACAAGTTCTCGGAAAAACTGGCCCCCAACCGGATGACAGTGGTTGTCGGGAAGGTCAGCGTCAGGCCTGACACGAACCCTCCTCAGACGGAGATATTCGCGGAGGAGGTCCTCGGCCTCTACGATGCGCTTTCCCGGTGGGGCAGGAATTTGATACTTTCTATCTCCAGGACCGCGGCGCATGAAGAACTCCAGCTTGCCGGTCTAAAGACCGTGCTGGCAAAACATCCCGGCTGCACACCGGTCTATTTCAGACTGGAAACCGCATCGCACGGACCGGCAATCGTGGAAACCGGGGAGCGGGTGGCGGTGAGCGAGGCGCTGATAACGGATATAGAGAAAACCCTGGGAGACCGCACATGGCTGATAGAAAGCGCATCCTTATAGCTGACGACGATCCGGATCTGGCTGACCTGCTGGAAACCGATCTCGGCAAGCAGGGGTACGAAATCCGGGTCGTCGCAAACGGCAAAGACGCGCTCCAGGCAGTCACCCGGGAGCAGTTCGACCTCGTCCTGCTGGATGTGATGATGCCCTACATAGACGGCTATCATGTGGCTTATGAAATCTCATCCGGGCATAGCGAAAACATCCCGAAAATAATCATAATGACCAGCCGCGACACATCCAGGGAGAAGGGCATCGCCCTGATGAGCGGCGCCAACCTGGTGCTGCAGAAGCCCTTCACGCTTGAAGAACTTCACGCCAGGATAAAAGAAGCGCTTACAACACCCGAAGAGACGCAGAGCGCCTAGTCGATAGGAGATTAAGGAAGAAAAATACCATGAGAAAAATTTTCACAGTTGCCTTAACTTTGCTGCTGGGCTCTGTCCCGGCTTTTTGCGACGGAAAAACCGCCAAATCCTCCGGGAACGGCAAAATGGAGACGGTGCTCCTGCCGGATACTGATCTTATAGACGTGCCCACGGCCGGGATACTAGACTATTATGGCTTCCTGGCCAGAACAAGGTTCTTCTCCGGAGGAGGAATCATGAGTTCGCTGGGCTTCGGAGTCCTGCAGAGGCTCAACCTCGGCGCATCACTGACCGCCGATCAGCTTATAGGCTCGGCATCGCCGGTCAGGTTCGTAAAACCGGAGATACAGGTGAAGTT
>JBDRGJ010000038.1:0-3194 GCA_043817835.1 bacterium | reverse complement strand
CAGAAACTATTTAATAACAGCCATGGCAGCCAGTTCTTCGAGTCGGGCCATGGATTCTGCCAGGGGCTTCCGCAGGTGAAAGCGTATGATTTTTCTGCCTGCCGCTTCCAAAGCCTGGAAATCACCGAGCGCCTGTGCCATCTCGAGCTGCCAGAATGAGAAATCTTCTCCGGGAATCCGGGCGTCCTTTTCGGCGTCTGCGGTAAGCATCAGAAAAATTCCGGTATCAGGCCCTCCTTTATGCAACTGCCCGGAAGAGTGCAGATATCGCGGGCCATACCCGAAAAGGGTCGCGGCACCGGATTGGGAGCGCAGCCAGCCCCGCAGATATTTCAGCATTTTTCCCGTTTCCTGATTCTGCGGCAGGTAGGCGAGTATGCCGACATAGTCCCCCCTTCCTTATCATCGATAGAAAATCCCGGAGGATATTGTCGGGATCAGATATTTTTCCCGGCAGTTGCAGCATAACGGATTCAGAAAGGAAAGCATCGAACAGTGTGGTGTGAACAACAGTCCCCAGCTCTTTCGGTCCGCCGGTTTTTTTCATTTTTTTCAGAATCCCGGCAGTCCGGCTCTTGGAGTCCTGTACATTCGGCTGGTCGAAAGGATTGATTTTCAAAAGAGCTCCGGCCGCGGCTGTGGCAGTTTCCCACCTGAAAAATTCCGCGCCCAGGTCGTTCCGGTCTTTTATGGTTATTCTTGCCACGGGATGCCCGTTTTTTTTCAGCATTCTCAGCGCGGTTTCCGTGTTCTCGTCGCGGAAAGAGCCGGGGCATATATGCACGAAAAATCTGTCGCTGCCGTAAGCGTCCGGCCCGGACAACTCCTCTCCGGTTATCGGCACTATTCCGAGGCCTTCCTTGCCCGTGCTTTCCGCCACGAGTTGTTCTATCCACAATCCTAAAGATTCCAGCCGGGATGGCATGACCAGAGTCAGCTTATCCCGCCCGGCCTGCGCCATGGCCGCCATGGCGCAACCCAGGGCAACACCGGGGTTGTTCTCCGGCTCCCTGCAGGCCTGCGCCATGCGCATCGCTCTGTCCAGCAGTACCTGCACGTCCACTCCGGATACGGCGGCCGGAACCAGGCCAAAAAAAGAAAGCGCGGAGAATCTTCCTCCGATATCGGAGGGATTCAAAAAAACCTTTCTGAACCGTTTTTCTTCTGCGGTCTTAGCCAGGACAGTGCCGGGATCCGTTATGGCGGCAAAATTGCGGTTTGTCAGAAGCGGAACATTTCCGCCAGGGTTTTTCTTGCCGGATTTTTGAACAATATCGTAAAAGAATTTGAAGAAGCTGTTCGGTTCTATGGTCGAGCCCGATTTACTGGAGACTATGAACAGAGTTTTTGCCGGATCTATGGCATCGCTTACACCCAGAACCCAACCGGGGTCGGTACTGTCAAGAACCATGAGGCTAGGGTAGCCGGCTTTAGGACTTAAAACGCAGCGCATAACCTCTGGCGCAAGGCTGGAACCGCCCATGCCCAGCAGGACGCAATGGGTGAAGTCCTCTTTTTTTATTTCTTCGGCAAACTCGCGGATTTCCGGCATTCTGTCCGCCATTTTCTCCGGCACTGTGAGCCAGCCGAGGGAATTCAAGATTATATTCCGGTGTTCGGGAGAGTCTTTCCATAAAGAGGCGTCTTTTTCCCATAGCCTGCGGGAGAACCCGGCTGCTTCCAGTTCGGACAGGCATTTGCGGATCGCCGGAGTTTTTGGCATTGAAAACGGAATATGTCTTGGTGAAAAACCCCGTGTTTTTACGGGTGTGCCGTGTTTTTTTAAGCAGCTTTTCTTCATCTTTGTCTCAGCATCAAGGCAGCGTATTTATTTCAACTGCTCGTCTTCTATGGCAGATATTTTTCCGACCCGCCTCACGTGGCGTGTTTCTTCCGAAAATCGGGCGTTCAGATATTCGGCCACTATGGACTGTGCCAGCAGAGGGCCTATGATCCTGGCGCCCATACATAACACGTTCATAGCGTCATGCTCCACGCCCTGTCTGGCAGAATATGTGTTGTGGCAGGTGCCGGCTCTTATGCCCCTGAATTTATTGGCTGTTATGCATGCGCCTATGCCGCTCCCGCAAAGTATTATGCCCCTTTCCGCCTTTCCGGAAAGTATGGTTTTGGCGACCATGGCCGCGAAGTCGGGATAATCCACCGGTGCGTCGCTGGTGGTGCCCAGGTCTATCGGGTTGTGTCCGCGGAATTTTATTTCCTGGATTATGGTTTCCCTGAGCGCGAAGCCCGCGTGATCGCAGCTTAAGGCTATATTCATATCTTAGGGTAGGGGGTGGACACCCTCGCAGGGCTCCGGGTGCGAACGGTTCCCCACAGGGGGTCCTGACCGGTTCGGGGTTTAGGGTAGAGCAAGAATTATGGTTAATATATTTCTTGCATTATTTGTCTGGCTGAACTCCTTTTCTGATATTAGCATTTTTCTGTCAGAGTTTTTCCAGCACGCCGGCCCTGACCCATCCCTTGAGGCCTTCCTTGGGTATGCCTACCTCCAGCCATTTATCATCGGTGCTGGCGGTGAAAACGCTCACAGTCCTTCCTTCCGGCAGCGTTGCCGAAACCGTAAAATTTTCACCCGGTCCGCTCCTCAGTTCCGCTGAGCTTTCCGTTACGACAGCCGGATTGGAGATGGCCGTGAGCGAGCGCAGTGCCAGCCAGGATGTGCAGGCTGCGCATAGCGCAAGGGAAACAGCCAGTGGAGCGGACAACTTTTTTCGGGACAGATAGACTGAACCATATGCGGATTTCGAAGCGCGTCCGGGGACCCGGCCTGCAGGAATCAGCATCCAGGCAGAGGCTAGAAGCAGGGAGATCCACATCAGAAGAAGCGACAGGCCTTTGAGTTCCCCTTCGGATAGCCAGTGATGGCAAACATGCAGCATGTCCGGAACTCCCGGGGGAACCAGATGCTCCCCGGCGCGCTTCATTGCGTAATCCAGGTTGTACCTTATATCCGCGTCCCTAGGCATGAGCCGGAAAGCCCTGGCGTAAGAGGCGGTTGCGGAACCCGGCTTGCCCGATTTGAAGAAGGCGTTGCCCAGATTGTAGTGAAGATAGGGGTTGCCGGGGTCTGCTGCCAGCGCCTGTCTGTAGGCAGAGGCGGCTTCTTCGAATTTCCCGTCTCTGTAAAGGGATGCTCCCGCAGTCCCGGCATCTTCGCGCGGCTGGGCGAG
>JBDRGJ010000037.1:0-6668 GCA_043817835.1 bacterium | reverse complement strand
GTCCCGCCCTTTTACGTCCGACAGCCATTCTTGAACGTATATTTTTGTTCATTGGGCACTTTGCATGGACCGGCGTAGTTTACCGTCGGAAAAGGGCGGCCCCTATGGGGTGAAAGTTGCAGTCAACTGCAACTTTCAGGTAAAACGCCCGCTCTTTCAAAAAAGCGTCCCGGCATCAGCAGCTTGCCGGGACGCTTTTTGAGAGCTATTTCTTCAGTTCTTCGGCTTCAGGTTCGTTGGAAGTTTTTACCATGGGGGCGACACCGGCTATTTTGTCTCCTTCATCCAGCCGTACCAGCCGCACTCCCTGCGTGTTGCGGGAAATGATTCGGATGTCCCCGCACCGCATGCGGATGGCCATGCCTTTTTCAGTCATGACCATAAGGTCGTCCTCCTTGGCCACCAGCTTTATCCCGACAACCTGGCCGTTGCGCTCGGTGGCTTTTATGGTTATGACCCCGCCTCCTCCGCGGTGCTGGCCCCGGTACTCGGTCAGTGCGGTTCTTTTACCATAGCCGTTTTCGCAGACGGTCAGAAGGGTCTTCTTCAGATCGGCGGCGCATTCCATGCCTATTACCTGGTCCTTTCCGCTCAGGCGTATTCCGCGCACGCCCATGGCCGTCCGGCCCATGCTGCGGACATCGCCCTCGCTGAATCTTATGGACATCCCGTCTTTGGTGCCGATTATTACCTCGCAACGGCTGTCTGTGTGCCCCACATCCACAAGGACGTCCCCCTCTTCCAGGTTTATGGCCGCTATTCCGCTTCTGCGGATATTGGCGAAGTCCGCTATGGCTGTTTTCTTGACCGTGCCGTTTCTGGTGCACATGAAAAGATACGTCTCCCTGCCTCTGGCCTCATCGAAAGAACGTATTGCTATGGCCGAGGTTATCTTTTCCTCCCCGGTCACCGGCAGCAGATTGACAAGCGCTTTTCTGCGCGAAGTTCTTCCGGCTTCAGGTATCTCAAAGGCCTTGAGAGAGTATACTTTGCCTCTTGTCGTAAAGAGCAGTATGGTTGAATGACTGGATGTGACAAAAAGGTGCTCTATAAAATCATCCTCTTTGACATCGGAACCGGTTATGCCTTTCCCGCCCCTGCCCTGGGCCTTGTAAGTGTCCCCTGGCAGGCGTTTAACGTACCCGCCGTGCGATATGGTCACCGCCACTTCCTCTTCGGGAATAAGGTCCTCCAGGGAAACCTCCTCCGCTTCGCCGGTTATCTGGGTCCTGCGGGCTTCTCCGTATTTTTCCTTAAGTTCACCAAGCTCTTTTATGATTATTTTCGTAACCTTTTTGGGATCCGCAAGTATTGCGCGCAGTTCCTCTATCAGTTTCTGCACCGTCTTATGTTCTTCTTCTATCTGCCCGGCCTCCAGGCGCGTCAGCTGGTGCAGGCGCATGTCCAGTACGGCCTGGGCCTGTATCTTGCTCAGTTTAAAGCCTGTCATCAGCCTGGTCCTGGCCTCGTCTGCGTCGCTGGATTTGCGGATTATCTGGACTATTTCGTCCAGATGTTTGAGCGCGATGAGAAAGCCTTCCAGTATGTGGGCGCGGGCCAGGGCTTTGTTCAGGTCAAAGCGGGTTCTGCCGGTTATTATTATCCCGCGGTGGACGATATGGGCATTAAGAATTTCCTTGAGGGGAAATATCCTGGGTCTGCCGTTGGAGATGGCAAGCATTATCACGCCGAAAGACGTCCTCATCTGCGTATGCTTGTAAAGAAGGTTCAGGACAACCTGCGCATTGCCGTCTCTCTTTATTTCTATGACCACGCGCATGCCCCGGCGGTCAGATTCGTCGCGAATATCTGATATGTCGGTAATTTTTTTGTTTCTGACCAGGTCTGCTATGGTCTCAACCAGAACGGCTTTATTGACCTGGTACGGCAACTCGTTTATTATTATTGCCTGCCTGTTTCCCTTCATCTCCTCTATATCAGTTCTGGCCTGAATCTTTATGGAACCGCGGCCAGTTTCAAAATAGTCCTTTATGCCCTGTCTGCCGCAAATAATGCCGGCTGTGGGAAAATCCGGACCTTTAATCAGCTTTATCAGTTCCTTTGTCCCGATATCGGGGTTTTCCATTATTGCTATCGTGGCGTCACAGATTTCGGAAAGGTTGTGGGTCGGTATATTGGTGGCCATGCCCACCGCAATGCCGCTGGAGCCGTTGAGCAGGAGATTCGGCAGTTTTGCTGGAAGAACGGAGGGTTCGGTAAGGGAACCGTCATAATTGGGAATGAATTTAATCGTGTCTTTTTCTATGTCCGCCAGGAGTTCATCCGCGACTCCGGCCAGTCTGGCTTCCGTATAACGCATTGCCGCGGGAGGATCACCGTCTATCGAGCCGAAATTGCCCTGGCCGTCAACAAGCACATGCCGCATGGAGAAAGCCTGCGCCATGCGGACCATGGTATCGTATATGGCCGCATCCCCGTGAGGATGATATTTGCCCATGACGTCTCCGACCACCCTGGCCGATTTTTTGTAGGGTTTGTTGTGTTTGAGGCCCATCTCGTCCATGGTGTAAAGAATGCGCCTGTGTACGGGCTTGAGCCCGTCGCGCACGTCGGGAAGGGCGCGCCCCACAATGACGCTCATGGAATAATCTATATAGGAGGACTTCATTTCCTCCCCTATGTCTCTCTGCGTCACGTTGATAAACATGTCATCGGTTTTATTGTCTTTGCTGGCGGCAGGTCTGTTCATGGCTTCTCCGGAAAATGGGTTCACCGGTTCAGGGTTCGGGGTTCGGGGTTCGGGGGTCACCGGTTCACGGTTATTTTTTTCATAGGCATACATGCTTTTTTAACCGCTGAACCGCTCCAACCCCTGAACCTTAAACCTCCTGAACCGTGAACCTGAGTAGTTACAAACCGTTTAAATATCCAGATTTTTGACTTCAAGCGCGTTCTGTTCTATGAAAAGACGCCTGGGCTCGACTTTGTCGCCCATAAGCGTGGTAAAAATATTTTCAGCCTCCGCTGAGTCTTCGAGGGCTACCCGCAGCAGCTTTCTTCTTACCGGGTCCATTGTGGTTTCCCAGAGCTGCTCCGGATTCATTTCCCCCAGACCTTTATATCTCTGTATGAAAGCTCCGGCCGAGCCTGCGCTGCGCACCGCGTCCAGAAGCCCCTTGAGGTCGGCGATGTCGTTTTTGCTCTTATCCGTTGAGACTTCGAAAAGCCTTTCCGTTTTCTCGTTTGAGCGTATGGAATAATCCTCCAGTTTTAATCCAAACTTTTTAAGCCGTTCGCTTACAGCAGTAAGACGGCTGAGTTCCCTCATGGGCTGGAATTCGGGACCCAGGTCCTCCTCCATTTCGCCGGGAGCGGCGTTCTCCTCATCTTTAAGCTCCTCGGCCAGCTTGACTTTTCTATTGGTTATGTATGTGGCCTCATACTCGCGCCATTCCTTCTCTGTAAAAAAGTACCGGTATATACCCGGGACTTCCTCCAGCCTGTAGATGGGAAGTTTTCCGCTCTTTATGAAGCCGAGATATTCATTAAAGGAAGCATTCTTGGCCTCCATCCTGCGCAGTATGCTTTCGGCCTCTATCAGTATATTCAGCAGTTCATGCAGTTCTTTTCCCTCAAGCCTGGTACCCTTTGCGTTTCTGACTTCCACCGAATTCATTCCCTCTTTAAGAAGCCATGACTGTATTTTATCTTCTGTTTCAATATACATTTCGTTTTTGCCCTTCTTGACCCTGTAAAGCGGCGGCTGTGCTATATATATATGCCCATTTTCCACAAGCGGCTTCATCTGCCTGTAGAACATGGTCAGCAGAAGCGTCCTTATGTGCTGGCCGTCCACGTCCGCGTCGGCCATTATTATTATCTTGTGGTAGCGCAGTTTGCTGATATCAAAACCGTCTTCTCCCTCTCCTATGCCGGTGCCTATCGCCGATATGAGGATACGCACCTGTTCGTTCGATATTATCTTTACAAGTTGGGCCTTCTCCACGTTGAGAATCTTGCCCCTTATGGGGAGGATTGCCTGAAACACGCGGTCTCTGCCCTGTTTGGCGCTGTTATGAACAAAGACTCCGGAGGCCAGGGCGAAATTGTGCGTGTTTGGGACTTCAAGGTCGTAGACATCGTCTTTCCTGTTCAGGCGGATTACCGCTTTTACTTTATGGTTGAACTTGGCGATGGCCTCCTCCATTCGTTCCAGGCTGCCGCCGAAGAAGCGGTTCCGCAGAGTGTCCATTCTCAGCAGACTGCGATCTCCCGTCCTGCGACGCTCCTTATTGTAAAGGGCTTCGTCGAATTTGCCGTTCTTCTCGTAAAGGCCGCGGAGAACGGAAAAACCCTTGTGGAGATAGGTTTTGTCGTACGCGGATTTCCGCTTAACGCGGAATTCCGTGGTCCATTGTTCCCTGGTTTCACAGCTTCTCCACTGCATCAGCTTGTCGTTTGCCCACTGACGCTTGGTAATCATGCTAAGCCGCTTGACGGCCTCCGGATGCTCGTGCATGAATTTTCGTGTCCTCTCCGCCTGCAAAAGCCGGTTGGCTTCCTTCCCCCAATACTCTCTCTGCGCCGCGTCAAGCCTCTCCATGCCGGCCTTTCTATAGTCGGGATTGGCCGCATAAAACCCCATAAACTTCGCTGTCATGAATCGCTTATAATCCTCACTTGTCCACTGAGCCTTAGCCCGCTGCGAAAGCATGTGCCGCATCGCGGGTGTGTTCATGGCTTTACGAATTTTGTTTCGGAATTCCGGCGTCTGACGGATATCTTTAAGTTTTGCACGCGTCTCAGGCGTGTTCAGCGTCTGTTCCGCGTGTGCGGCATGGCGCGCCAGATGTTCTTTCTTTGTCAGGCGGACGACATTTTCAGGGTTATTGTTGCGCTTGTTCCAATCCAAGTGGTGTCGGTGGGCCCCGGTGGAGGCTGGATATACCTCGTGCTCCATGTTATAGCGGTCTGAGAGAATGTGTGTGAAAATCCAACGCATGTCTTTTGGGTCGTACACCATTTCGTAGCCTTCAATGGTAATGCACCGGCCGAGGCGGGACAATTGCCGCCTAAGCGGCATCAGGGAATCTTCGGGCCGCAGATGCGCTGCTTCTCTATAGCTCCCGTCGCGCAGCATGAATTGGTGATCGGGCGTGCAGATAATCTCGGCTCCATCATTAAGAACGACCTTCGCCAGATCCGCGCATCCTTTCGTCTTCCGGACGTTTAGGACAGGAGCTATGCCGATACAACCGTCCTTCCGAATGGTATAACAATAGTTTCTTTTACCCCGCTCACATTCCTTGACTAAATCGACAAACGGCACGTTTCTGCCGTCCGCCAGCGCGACTTTAATGCCTCCGGTAAAACATCCTCCCGCGCTGTCTCCTTCCACGATGAAAATCTCCGACTTGGCCGGATCCCGCTCCTGGCAATCAGCCAGCTTGCCGGGCAGGCCGGAATCCATAAGCCCGCCTTTCCTGCGTGTCAGTTCCTTGGCTTTCCTTGCTGCTTCGCGGGCTTCGGCAGCCTGTATGGCTTTCTGACATATGGATTTGGCCGTGCCCGGATGCTCTTCGAAAAAGGTGGTAAGGGCCTCGCCCACTATCGATTTTACGATTCCTTCGGCTTCGGCATTGCCCAGTTTTGTTTTTGTCTGCCCTTCGAACTGCGGCTGGGGGATTTTAATGGAAAGTACGGCTGTCAGGCCTTCCCGCACATCATCGCCTGTCACTCCGTATTCTTTTCCCTTCAAAAGATCATATTTCCTTATATATTCGTTGATTATCCTCGTAAGGGCCGACCTGAAGCCTGCCAGGTGGGTTCCTCCTTGTACCGTATTAATGTTGTTCACGAAGGAATAGACGTTTTCCGAATATTCCTCGTTGTACTGGATAGAAAAATCAACTACGATGTCGCCGTTCTGTCTGGTGATATATATGGGTTCGCTATGCAGGGTCTTTTTATTGGCATTGAGAAACTTTACAAACTGGGCTATGCCGCCTTCATATATAAAAACATGTTTTTTATCATCGCGTTCGTCTATTATAGTGATGCGCACGCCTGCATTCAGAAATGCCAGTTCCCTCAGGCGATGGGACAGTACATCGAAAGAAAATATATGCTCCCCGAAAATTTCAGGGTCGGGCTTAAATGTCACCTTGGTGCCGTGATCGTCAATCGTTCCTTTCTGCGTCACTGGAGACTTGGGCTTGCCCTTTTCATACCTTTGAAACCATTTTTTTCCTTCCCTATAAACTTCCACTTCCAGCCATTCCGAAAGGGCATTAACCACGGAAACGCCGACTCCGTGAAGTCCCCCTGATATTTTATAGGCGCTTTTATCAAATTTCCCTCCTGCGTGCAGCACAGTCATGACAACTTCCAGTGCTGATTTACCCTTCAGCTTAGGGTCTCTGACTTCCGTCATCGGATCCACGGGTATGCCCCGGCCATTGTCTGTCACCGAACATATGTTTCCTTCCTTTAAAATTATATCTATAAAGCTGCAGTTTCCGGCAAGAATCTCGTCAACTGAATTATCCACCACCTCACAAATGCAGTGATGGAGGCCTGTGGCGGAAGTGGAGCCGATGTACATGGCGGGTCTTTTTCTTACGGCTTCAAGTCCCTCCAGCACTTGAATTTTAGAAGCATCATACTTTCTATTTTTTACCTTTAATTCAGATATTGCTTCTATAGTG
>JBDRGJ010000036.1:0-3302 GCA_043817835.1 bacterium | reverse complement strand
ACCTGAAAGTTGCAGTTGACTGCAACTTTCACCCCATAGGGGCCGCCCTTTTCCGACGGTAAACTACGCCGGTCCATGCAAAGTGCCCAATGAACAAAAATATACGTTCAAGAATGGCTGTCGGACGTAAAAGGGCGGGACAACCCAGCTCTTTTGCCCAATGATTTGCTATGACAGGGCAAAAGAGCTGCCCTCCGGGCGAATCCTTCAACTGAAGGATTCGGGCTAACAAGCTGATAGCCTACAGCCTAAAGTATTCAGCTTACATCCTGAACAACCTGAACAGTAACAGATTATGCCAATAAACGGAGAGGAGCGTCTGGCGCTTATCAGGCTGAACGCTTTTGCCTGCCTGAGAAGCGGACTTGCGCTGCGTCTTATCGAATTCTACGGTTCGGCGACGGAAGTTCTGCGAAGGACATGTGCGGAACTGTCCGGTGAAGCCGGCATTTCGAATGAAACGGCTTCAAGACTTCTTGCGGAAAGCTCCGGAGCGGATCCCGTTAAAGAACAGAATCTTGCTTTGAAAAACAGCGCCCGTATTCTGCTGCGGGGCGATGAAGGGTATCCCTGCATTCTGAACGACATCCCGGATCCGCCGCTGTTGCTTTATATTAAGGGAGAAATAAGTCCTGAAGCTGTGGCGGCTGCCGTTGTCGGCACGCGCAAACCCACAGGCTACGGAAAGAAAATGGCGGCGTCAATCGCCTTTGGACTCGCCCGGGCCGGAGCGGCCGTAACGAGCGGGCTGGCCCGCGGCATAGACACTGCGGCGCATGAGGCCGTTCTCAAGGCCGGCGGGACCACATGGGCCGTGCTGGGCACGGGCCTGCTCAAGTGCTATCCCTGGGAGAACAGGCGCCTTGCGGAGATAATTGTCGAGAAAGGCGGAACTCTGGTTTCCGAGTTTCCGATGAACACAGGCCCCCTGCCTTTTCATTTTCCGCGGAGAAACAGGATAATATCGGGCCTTTCCCAAGCTGTGGTGGTGGTGGAGGGCTTAAAAACGTCGGGCGCCATAATAACGGCAAAAACGGCGCTGGAACAGGGCAGGGAAGTTCTGGCCGTGCCGGGGCCGGCCGATTCCCCCATGAGTGCCGGTCCAAACTGTCTTTTAAGGGACGGGGCTCATCTGGCGGAAACGGCGGCCGATGTGCTGGATGTTTTCCCTGCCTGCGCCATGTTCGGGCTCAGGCCTGAAAAAGCTGCCCGCTCCCTTCCGGAACGCGAAATCCCCATACCTGACAATCTTGGGAATGACGCCTCGAGCATCCTGGAGATGCTTGCTTCCTGCGCGTTGTGCACCGATGAAATAGTCGAAAAAACAGGCTGGACAGTGCCGCGCGCCGCCGGCGCCCTGTTTGAACTTGAAACCCTTAATCTGGTAGTATCCCCGGGCGGCAAATACATGAAAAGATGAGATATGAAGCCATTTCGCGTCGAATCCAGTTGCAACTGAATTTTTCAGGCTAATGCATATCCATACCATTCAAAGGACCTGATAACGATGAGTTCCACCGAGAGATCCGAGTCTGAGCCCAAAAAGTCCAAATCGAAAATCCGGACGGCCAAAGTCCGTGTCAAAGGCTTAAAATCCGGAAAATACCTTGCCATAGTGGAGTCGCCTGCCAAGGAAAAGACCATAAGCCGTTTTCTGGGAAACGAGTTCATGGTCAAAAGTTCTTACGGCCATGTCAGGGATCTGCCGGCCGACGAATTGGGCGTGGACGAGCAACATGGCTTCAGACTGGATTATGAGATACTGCCCAGGGCCAGAAAAATCCTGCCGGAACTTCAGAAGGCGGCGGCGGCAGCTGAGATAATCTATCTGGCCACGGACCATGACAGGGAAGGAGAAGCGATAGCCTGGCATCTCGTCCAGATGCTGGATGCCGAGCCTGCCAAGTTCCGCAGAATCACGTTTCATGAGATAACAAAGCAGGCCATAACCCAGGCCCTGGAGTCGCCAAGGGAGGTGGACCTGCGCCTTGTCAATGCCCAGCAGGCGAGACGGGTGCTGGACCGGCTTGTGGGCTATAAGCTTTCTCCTCTGCTCTGGCAGAAAATCAAGCGCGGTCTTTCCGCCGGAAGGGTGCAGTCTGCCGCAGTGCGCCTGCTTGTCGAAAGGTCGCGCGAGATAGACTCCTTCAGGGAGCAGGAGTACTGGTCGCTGACAGCTGAACTGCAAAAGTCCGGCGGTCAGCCCGTATTCCGCGTCCGGCTGATGCAATGGAAAGGCGAGAACGTGGAACAGACCACGGTAATGAAGCTTTTTGCCGAAGATTACAGGTTCAGGACAACATGTTTCGGGAAATCGGAGGACATCGCTCCGGTTGTGGCGGTTCTGCGGCAGGGACCTCTTTTAGTATCCAGGGTGGACGCCAGAGATGTCAGGCAGAAGCCAAAACCGCCTTTTATCACCAGTTCCCTTCAGCAGGACTGTTATAACAAGCTGGGGTTCGCCGCTGAGCGCACCATGCGCATAGCGCAGTCCCTGTATGAGGGCGTAGCCCTTGGGGGCGGCGAGCCTACCGGACTCATAACCTACATGAGAACCGATTCCACGGCGGTTTCCAGAGATATACAGGCGGAAGCCGCAAAATTCATCTCTTCGGCTTATGGAAAAGAGTTTCTGCCGTCAGAACCGCCGGTGTACCCGACAAAGGTCAAGGGCGCGCAGGAAGCCCACGAAGCCATACGGCCGACCTCTGTGCTGCGCAGGCCGGAAGACATACAGCAGTTTCTTTCTGCCGAACAGTTCAGACTTTATGACCTTATATGGCGCCGGTTTGTTTCGAGCCAGATGGCGGAAGCAGTGTTTGCCACCGTAAGCGTGGACATAGCCTGCGGTGAACCTGCCGCCGGTACCCTGGTGCCTGAAAAGCCGCAGTGCCTGCTGAGGGCCACCGGCCGCACTCTGAAGTACGAGGGCTATCTCAAGGTTTACCGTGAGGAAACGGAGGAGGCTGAAGATGCGGAAGAGCCCGGCTCCCAGCTTCCTGCCCTGGCTGCCGGGGACAGGCTCGAACTCACGGACGTTGAAACCGGAATTCATAAGACCAGCCCGCCCCCCGCATATAACGAGGCAAGCCTCATTAAAACGTTGGAAAAACACGGCATAGGCAGGCCCTCCACGTATGCCCCCATCATAAAGACCATAGTTGACCGAGGTTACGCCCGCCGCCCTTCCAAGGACCGGCGCCTTGTGGCCACAGAACTTGGAATGCTGGTCACCGACAAACTTAAGGATTTTTTCCCGGAGATACTGGACCTTTCCTATACTGCCAGCGTGGAGGGCAAGC
>JBDRGJ010000035.1:0-3945 GCA_043817835.1 bacterium | reverse complement strand
CATTGAGCTGCCCAGACGCATGAGAATTCCAGACTTGGTGTTAAAATGTAGTGGCGACTTTTGACCTTTTTGGGGACAAAATGTCGGAAAAATAAGCACTTTTTATTTTTAACTGCGGAAGTTGGGCTAACTATACAGCCTATACCTCTAGAAGTTACCTACCTCATAAAAATCAGCACGATTCCGGCCATTGCCACGACAGCCCCGGTAATGCCGCGGGCGGAAAACCTTTCTTTAAGGATAAAAAACGACAGAGGCATGATAAAAAGCGGCGTGGTTTCATTCAGGATGGTCGCTATCGATGCGTCGATATACTTGAGCGCCACCAGGAAAAGCCAGAACCCCCCGAATATCGCCACCAGGACCGCCGCCGACACAAGCCTTAACGTCCGGTAATCGCCGAAGGGCCTCATCCAGTTTTTCAGCTGCCGGGTGGCGCAGCCAAAAAGCAGAAGTCCGGCCATGCCCCAGGCAAAACGTATGAAAGTCCCGTCCAGCGCCGAAACCGATGAAACTCCCACTTTTGCCAGTATTATGGAAGCCGCGTTGCAGAAAATCGACAGCAGGCCGTATCTGATGCCTTTTAATTTATGCTCCCTGCTCAGCAATTCATGCGGAACCGATTCCCAGACAACCCAGTTGACTCCGGCGATTGTCGTGACTATGCCGGCCCATGCCTGAAAAGACGGCCTCTCTCCAAGAAAAATGACGGCCATGATGACCGTGAAGGCCGGTCCGAGCGCCCCAAGCAGCAGGGTCAGCCTGGGACCCAGATTCATCAGCGCGATAAAAAACAGGGTATCCCCCAAAGCTATTCCCAGAAGTCCGCTTAAGCCCAGAAAGACGAATTCCCTTGCCGGTATCGGTTTTATTCCCGTGGCAAGAATTATTATTCCCAGGATAACGGAACCGGCGATGCATTTGCCCAGGTTCATGCCCAGCGGAGAAACCCTGTCCCCTGCTTTGCGGAACAATATGGAACTGACCGCCCATCCCGCTGCGGACAATAATGCGGCGATGCTTCCCAGGGTTTCGTAAAAAAGGAGAGAAGAAAAAATCATAGGCTCTTAATAATTCGACCCTCTACCCTCTCCCCCATACCCTATACCCTATTTTAAAACCGCAGTTTTGCTTTGGCGACTATCCTCCGCATATGTCTTTCATCCGGAGTGACGCGGTTCAGCGAATATATCGGAAAATGCCGCTTGATGCCCGCGGGTGTGCCGTCATGAATCGTGACGGTGTTGGCTCCGGCCATCAATCCGAGGAACTGGCCGTTTTTTGCGGCTTTCTCCAGGGAGCTTGTGGCGGGAATAAGCAGGCGCGGATAAAGCACGCGCAAAAGAGCCATATAATTGAGCGTGATATCAAGATTACCCGGAGGCTTGTCATGAAACATGGAACCTTCGCCGGGTATGAACACCGCGGAACTGGCCATTGTCAGCCTGAGCCTGCCAGTGAGAAGCAGGTCCTTTGCGATATCGTCTATGGTCTGTCCGGGCAACCCGATAATATTTCCGGAACCGGCATCAAAATCAAGCCTGTTTAAAAATCCGATGCACTTCAGCCGTTTTTCAAGGGAATCCTTCGGCTTGATTTTTTTATAAAGCAGGGGATTTGAAGTCTCGAATTTCAGGATGTAGCGGTCGGCACCGGCTTCCCGCAATTGCCCGTATTGCGCCAGACTCAGGCTGCCCAGACACAGGATTACGGTCAAATCCGCATATTTCTTTTTGATGTCTGCCACGCACCCGGACAGGAAATCAATGTAATTTTGGGAATCATTCTCGCCGGACTGAAGAAGCAGCACGCGCCGGTTATTGCGATATACATGTTCCGTGATGTCCAGTATCTGGCCACGGCTTAAAACATATCTTTTTTCATCCGGCAGCCTGTTGATATTGCAGAAATTGCAGTTCTGGCGGCAGATATTGGAAATTTCGATGACGCTTCGGACCTCGACCTTTTCGGAAGGGAACCAACGCGAACGCGCCGCCCGGGCCAGTTCGAACAGCTCTTTCTGCGACTTTCCCCTCAACAGAAGCGCCGCGGCAAGCGTTTCCCTGGCGAAATTGCCTTTGTCCAGTTTTGTCAGAACCTGAGCGTCTGTCATTGAACTCGGAGTCATCCGGAAATTACTAGCCGGAGTCGGCTTTCTGATGTTCCATTATATAAATAAATCCGGAATGCCGTGCCCGCAAACCTGAATTTTTTACAATATTTAGGCATGAACCGCCCTGATTGCGCTGGCGATTAACCCGAATTCTTCAGTTGCCCGCCTGACGGCTGTCGGGCAGGGAATTCGGGAGGTGTGAAGTATTAAGTATGAGCTCTGAAAAACTATTCTTGTTTTGAAAGGTTTTTTTATTCATACTTCTGACTTCACACCTCGGCCTTCCCAGAAAAATCAGCTCTAAAAACGCCCGGCTTTCGGCGGGTGGAAAATAAGAGGGCGGGGATAGGACTGCGGCTGCACAATTTTTAAAGGATATATTTCAGCACCTGCATTGGAAGGCGCTACAATCCCGCCGGCCAGGTTACAGGGGATATCTCATCCCATGAGGAAAGCGTTATGATCGTTCCGCTGAGCGGGATGTTCTCGGCGATTGTATTGTCAAAATAAAGTGAGAAGCCGGAAGTGGTCATGACCGTGTCTACGGCTGACATCATAACTCCGTGAAAAATCGCGTTTCCGCCCCCGGTAAGCCCCTGCGAGCCGCCGACATAGACGAATCCTTGTACCAGCACATTGTCCAGGTGGTAGGTCACGGTCGACGGAGTCACATAGTTCTGGCTTTTTGCCAGGGCATAAGTGGCAGGTGCTCCCGTGTCGAATTTATCTTTGAATCCCTTAAAGCCTGTTACCACCCAGTAGTTGCCGTATTCCTTCCATGCATTGGGCGGCACTACGGCATCATAGGTTCCGACTCCGCCGCCGTCGCCTGTTACATTAAGGTTGCCCATTACTATAAGGTTGCCGCGTATGAAATTTTGTATACTACCGCCTCCTGGGGAAAATGAGGCATCTCCGGTGATGTAATAACTCGTATTACTGGTGTCCTGGCAACCGGAAAATACGGCGTTCCCGTCGAAATAATAAGTGGAACTGGCTCCATTGCCGCAGCCGTTCGGAGCGTTTCCCGAATCGGTGGCGGAACTGAGGAAAACTTCGGTTTTTACAATAGGCTTGGGCGGAATGCTGTAATAAGACCACCACTGGACATCGTCCGTGTTCGCGCCGACTGCGCCTCCGTCAAGGTCAGACACATGCCCTGCGCTATAATAACGGGGGAATTTTCTGGTCCCTACGTTGAGACTGAAGCCGGACATGACCGGCCCCCAATGTATGTCCACATTGGCGCCCACCGCGCCCGTTCTTTCGGCCCGGACAGCGAAATCCACCGCGCCGGAGCCGGAATAAACGGCTCTGATTTTACGGAGTTCATTATTAGAGGAATCCATGCCTATAGATTCGACAATTCTTTTGGTATTGTCTGTCGGGTCCGATGATATCTTTATGGTGTAGGTGCCTCCGCCTATGTCGTAGTAGGCTTTGTCAAAATTGTAGCCGCTCAGTGTGGTGGAGCCGGTCTCCACCCATATATCGGCTCTTTCCATGAGTTTCCAGTGCGCCCTGTCTATGCCGGCCTCCGCAAGATGGAATGCGGTCGTGCTTTTTTTCTGCTTGACGCTGGCTTTTGTGTCATTGGATGCCCACCATACCATGGCAGGTATGAGAACTGAAAGCACAGCTATCAGGAGCACAGCTATAACCAGGACCTGGCCTTTCTTAGTCATTCATTATCCTCACTTTTTCGACTGACAGCTGCAGGGCTTTGGTCTGCGTATTATAGGTCGCCTTTTCAAGCGTGATGGCCACGGAAATCAGGCTGGAATTTGAGGTGTCGGGGTAATTGAAGGCTATGAAGCGCAGATTTTCGCACA
>JBDRGJ010000034.1:0-2261 GCA_043817835.1 bacterium | reverse complement strand
TCACCGTCGAGAAACGTTTCGCTTTCGGGTCTAGGGCTCTCCAGGGACGGACCTGAGAAAATTACCGACGAGGCTACGACGGGCTTGATTGGCTCGTTCATATCAGTGTAGTGAGTCATAAATAGCTTTACAATAGCATGTGACAAAAAACGGTTTTGTAGCCGCAAAGCGCCTGCCCGCCGTCTGTATGGCGGGAAGCTTTGCACGGAAGAAGGCAGAGCTAACGCTCTGCCGCTACAGTTCAAATGTAAAGAAGCGTTGGACTCACACTAGTTCTTTTCATTTTCCCGAATAAATTTCTGCGCATCGGCTGCCCGGCTGGCCGGGACGATGAGGCGAATCGGCACTGCGGCTCCGCCAAGCCCCCCGTGAGAGGCCGAATGCTTGGAGCCAAGCATCTCGCAGACAAATCCGGCAGCCTTAAGCGCAGAGAAAATCAGCGCTGCCTCAGCATAATCAGACGATTCAAAAACGGCAACGTAATCAGCATGCGGCATAAGTTTCTCCTTTAAAATCCATGGATCATTCGTGAGTTTAAATGGGCACTGTCCTGGCGCCCATGGAATGGGAACGGACTGAACCGGTGATCAGCTTGATGCAGAACTGCGCTTCGCGCAGGTTTTTTCCGCGCTTATAGGGGTCGTTGACTTCGTCCAGGAAATCGTCCAGTGTCGGAGTCATCCATGCCGGATGAGCTGAGCCGGCTGTCAGAGGATCTCCTGTGCTTATGGTTTCCGCCTGAGCGTCTCTGGCTTCTTTTATAACGTCCCCGTCCCGTATTTCGATAAGTCCGGAGGTGCCGTGGATGAAGCCGATGTTTTTTCTGCAGGGGCTTCTCCAGGAAAGGCAGACCAGCCCGGTGCAGGAGGGAAAATCCACCCAGCAGGCGGCTGTGTCATCGACAGCTTCCTGCCCGGCATGCGGGAACCCCAGCCTGGCTGTGACGGAAACAGGATCCTGCCCTGTCATCGCACAAAGAAGATAGAACGCATGCCAGCCGTGGTCCACCAGTATGCCTCCGCCGGAAAGAGAAGGATTCTGCCTCCAGCTTTTGACGGAGAGGGCCGAGGAAGCCGGCTGCTGCCGCAGGGTGTGGAACTCCGCGTGGTGTATGCTTCCGGCGAAACCGGTCCGCAGGAGTTCCCAGACCTTAAGCATGGGAGCCGCTTTTTTCCAGTTATGTATCGTAAAAACGCATTTGCCTGCAGCTTCGGCCTGTTCGCGGATTGCGTCGAATTCGCCGATCGTCAGAGCCAGGGGTTTTTCACAAAGCACATGCAGTCCCTTTTCCAGAGCGGCCGCGACATGGCCGGGATGCATCGCAGGAGGGGTCGCTATATCAGCAAATTCCAGGCCGCTTTCTTTTGCGAAGAGCTCTTCATGGGAGGAATAGACCCTGGCAGCCGGCAACAGCTCCAGTGCCCTGCGCCTGCGCTCGGGATCCGCATCAGCCACGGCTTTTATGGAGAAATTTTCTTTCCTTTCGGAGAAAGCAGGGATATGGCCGTGCTCAACCACCTGTCCGAAACCGATTATCGCACCTGTTAGCATAGAACAGAGAAAAGAAGACAGAAGTCAGAATGCAGAAGCCAGACTAAAAGCGGGATAACGGCAAAAAATAAATTACAAAAGAATCCGTATTTTTGTGTCTTTAAAATCCTTCTGACTTCCGGATTCTGACTCCTGACTTCTAGCCTTCTCACAATCATTACTGCAGATTGAACTTCCTGGCTATGGCGGCAAAAGCTTCGTCGAGTTTCGCCAGGCCTTCCTCGGCCTGGGCTTTTGTTATGACGAGCGGCGGATTGATTCTTATCGTGTGGGAATAACACATGGACATCAGCCCGCGTTTGAGGCATTCGTCAAACAGCGCGCGGGTAATGTGCCTGGAGAGATGGACTCTGGTCTTCCTGTCCTCCACCATTTCCACGCCTATCATGAGTCCCCGGCCGCGCACATCACCCATAAACCGGTATTTTTCCTGCATATTTCTCAGTTCGCCAAGCATGAAGGCGCCGATGTCGCGGGAATTATCAGCAAGCTTTTCGTCTATGATGGTGCGCAGCGTGGCGTGGCAGGCTGCCGAGGCCAGGGGATTGCCGCCGTAACTGGATGAACTGCCGCTCGGGTTGGCAAAGGGTTTGGCGGTTATTATCTCATTGGTGGAAACCACTCCGCTTACCGGGTATCCCGATGCCATGCCCTTGCCCAGGGTCATGATGTTGGGAAGCGCGTCATCGTGCTGGCAGCCGAACATCCTC
>JBDRGJ010000033.1:0-3611 GCA_043817835.1 bacterium | reverse complement strand
TCTCTTTGCCGCACACATTACATTTTTTATATACCGTTATGTTTTCCATCTCCCTCTCCTTTCTTTGTATGGTTTCCGGCCCCCCGCAGCGGCCGCAGTTAAAATCCTCCCAATTCTTCCGGACCGCCTCCGAAAGGCATTCATTGTAAAGCCGGCAGTAGATATTCCGCCGGCCGTTGCCGCTCTCTATCGCCATCAATGATCACCTGCCTTACCTTGCTCCGGATATGTCCCGGATCCAGCTCGAGCGTCTCGCATATCCACAGAAAAGAGGGCATTATCCTCGAGTCGCTCATGAACCACGCCCTGGCCTGGTCGATAATGCGCCGCTTTGTGGACCGGTATGCATGATGGGCCAGATCGCCGTTCGCATCGTCCCACGCCCTCATCAGCACCGCCGCCCACAGCTTTTCGCACGACCTCTTCTCGCAGAAGGCCCCGCGTGTGTGACATTGAGGCCCCTCCGCATACTCCGGATCCTGTATTCCGATCGTATAAAGGTCCATCATACCAGCCCCTCCTTTTCGCATATCCAGTCCGGTATCATTACCTCCTTGAGATGGGGAAAAAGAGTGATATCCTTTTTCGGCAGCCGCGCCTCTTTTAACGCTCCCCAGGCGGTCCGGATCATGAGGTCGATCCTTTTCTCATGGTCCGCCTTGACGCTCTCATAGGCAAAAAGATTCGGCGCCCAGGCGATCTTCCTGTCCCGCTCGTATACCTCTCGATTTCTCATGCTCACACTCTAAAGCCGCCTTTAATATGTCGTGCCGCGCTTCCCCGAGCCGCAGGTCGAGTTCGGCATCCTGTCCGTCGTGTATGGCCCTCACCGCAGCCATGCGGCAATCCATACGCGCCCGTGCCTTAACCTCCGGATCGGGGCATTCCCCGCAGTCGCAATGCACATTAAGATCCCAGTCCAAATACCCGTCGGATCTCCGGACAGCCTTCTTGACCCACACATAGAGCTTCCCGCAAACACCGCACCTGATATTCATGGCCCAAATCATTTCCCGTCCCCGTTGAACACGCTCATCACGGCCTTCCACAGCATGGGAAGGCACGCCAGTATAAGCGCCGGCATTATGATATGCCGGTACTCACTGATCACCGCTATCACAACCGGTATTTCCGCATCCATCAGCCAGCACCTCCGTTATTGTCAATTTCCTGCATATCCCGCAGATCACCGCGGCCTCCGGCCACCGTCTCCCTCATATCAGGCAGCCTTTGATTTCTGTGCCTCTCCGCGGCCTCGATAAAATATTCCTGGGCCGTTTTAACCTTTCTGAGCCGCTCAATATTTTCCTTTATCAGCTCCGCCTGGGGCAGGGCCTCCAGTTTAGCTATCTGTCCCTCCATCCATTTGACCAGCTTTTTACGATCGTCCAGCCTCATATTTTTCCAACTCTTTTATCTGCTTTTTTATGCACCGGCCGCATATGCCGTGCGATGCTGCAAATAAAGGCCACGCCAGATTCATTCTCAGCAAAGACAGCCAACGGTACCGGTGCCATGCGCATATAATAACCATATCAGCCCCTCTCCAGGTATGCCTTAAGTTTCATGCATATCCTCACGAGGTCCACAAGCTCTTTCACTCCGGCGGAACGCTCCTTCCTGGTGAGTTTTCCGTCCCTCATTCCTTCGGCCAGCACGGCCACGCTCTCGCCGAATTCTTTGGACATTCTGGATACCATCTCCATCATCGGCAATCCGTCTCCTGGCCTGGGCAAAACAAAGGCGACCCTGTTAAAGATGGCCTCGATCCTGTCGAGTGCCTCAAGGTCGCCCGTGATTTTCATGATCTGGAGGGCCGTTCTCAGCCCCAGCTTGTATGTGTTTATTTCCGCGAGTTCGTTATAAAGCCTCCCTGCCGCTGAATCCATTTTCAGGTGGGGATATATTATGCCGGCGACTTCCTGCATCCCTTTTTTCTTCGCGGCGGCATCCAGTAATTCGAGGACTCTATCCATAAGAAATAAACCCCGAAATTCTTGTTGCTTTATTGCCCCCGCATGCTATAATCTCAAACATGCGGGGGCGGCCCTTGTGCGGTCTCCGTGAATCTCCGGGCACGGAATCATTCACGGAGACGGTCGTCCCTGCTTTTTGTTATTTAATCCGGAAAAACCTCCTTGACTTTCAGCCCCAGGCTCTCGGCCACCATCTCACGCGCCTGCTCATTCGGAGACAGCCCCCTAACAGTATTGTAAAGGGTCACAACGCCTATCTTTCCGTTTGCCAGTTCCTGCAGGTTCACGTCGTTCAGTTCCAGAAGCGTCTTCCGTATCCTTGACATGGGGTATCTGCCGTTTTTCATGGCCTCCAGCACAAGCCGGTTGCTTTTGGTTTCCCCTTGCAATATTTTTTTTAGTCTGTTAAACTTCATTTTTTGCTTTTTTAAAAGTCAAATAGAAACTCAGGCTGTTAATCAGATGTTTAGCGCAATGGGTGGACATCCTTATCCTGACCACCTTGCCGCCTTCATCTATATTTGTAAAACCGATGCCTATGGTATCGTCCTGGCGGTCGACCGGAAGGGTGTTGCGCCATTTATGCAGCCCGTATATTTCCGGAATATGGTTTACCTTCATTGCTGGTCTCCTTTGGTTGTTTAACGCCTTTAATGTTTTGATCTTATGGAAAGACATTATAGTCCCCTATCTGATGCTGAAACTAAATTACTAGAAAAACACCTAGATTCTTACTTTAGGTGGTGTAAGTTCATCCTTACTCTATCAGTTGGTTCTTTAACTCTTTCGGTATCGCTTCAAAGCATATATATTGATCTAAATACTTCTTATTTATTTCTATTAAAAATATCTTGGTTTCTGTTTCTTCTTTCAATTCTATTTGGATTATTAGCTCTTTATAGTGAGGTTCAAACCCCCTTAGATATTTTAAATCAATTACAGAAGGATAAGGATAATACGGGCCATGCACAAAAGAGTGGAAAACTGCAAGAAAATCTTTATAAAGTTCGGAAAATATTTGTTTGGTCCGGTTATATAATGGTTTTCTTTTTTTTAACCGCCCTTTTTCTTTTAGCTTTATTTGCTGGTTTAAATTTACCAAAATAATTCTTTCCTTAAACTGGGACAGTTCGTTTTAAAAAAACTTTTTCATATGCCTCTGAGTAGGGGATTATAGCCAATTATTTGCGGTTGTCAACAAAAAAATTATAAAAAAAGTGAAAGAATAAAAAACCTCAGAAAATCAATAGGTTTGAATCAAAAGGAGTTTGGCAAATTATTTGGATATTCAGGACAACATATATCGAACTTTGAAAATGAAATAACCGAGGCAACGCGTCTTATTCCTGTTCTGAATGCTAAATACGGCGAAAACTGGGGCATACCGTACCCAACGCCATACGAACAATCCCCCGAAAAGATGCTCCCTCCGGCCGCCGGCGGCGAGCAGATCCCCGGCTCATACGGCATCCCCGACCTGTCCAAACACAGGGCCGTACAGACAATCGAGCTGGATAACGAGGTCTACGTCAGGATGGTGCGGGATATCCTCGCCAGCGGCGAATCAGGCGCCATCCTGGCCCTGAAAAGCAATATCCACCAGTTCCACGAGCAGATCCGGGATAAAGCCAGCAT
>JBDRGJ010000032.1:0-13763 GCA_043817835.1 bacterium | reverse complement strand
CGCTGCCATGACTGATGTGAAAGTCCCTGAAAAAACGGTGGAATTATCCCTGGTCATCCCTACATTTGACGAGAAAGACAATATACCGGTTCTTATCGGACAGGTGCGCGCCGCTCTTGTCGGCATCCCCTACGAGATAATAGTGGCTGACGACGACTCGCCTGACGGCACCTGGCAGGTCGCGGAGGCATGCGCAAAACATGCCCCGGAAGTAAGGGTTTTGCGCAGGATGCATTCCAGGGGCCTGAGCGGGGCTGTCGTCGACGGTTTCAATATTGCCAGGGGCAGATTCCTGGGGGTGATGGACGCCGACCTTTCCCACGACCCGAAAATACTTCCTTTGATGCTGGAGGCAGTCAGGAACGGCGCCGACTTTGCGGTGGGCTCGCGCAGAGTCGCAGGAGGGGGAGCGGACAAGTGGCCGTGGTTTCGCAGGCTTTATTCCAACGTGGGCACGCTGTTTGCGAAAGCATTTCTCAACGTGCCGATGGCGGATCCCATGAGCGGTTACTTTATGACGCGCCGGGAGCTTTTCGAAGAAGTCCGGCCCGGCCTTAATCCCAAAGGCTATAAGATACTCATGGAGCTGGTCGTGCGTTCAGGAACGATTTCAATCAGGGAAATTCCCTTCATTTTCAGGGACCGCAAACAGGGCCAAAGCAAGCTTACTTCCAGGGTGGCGGGGAAGTACCTGGAGATGCTCTGGGATCTGCGCGTTTACGCCGGGCTGCTGAGCCGCATCAGGCGGACATATCATACCGGCCGCTACAGAAAGGTGAGGGGCTTTCTGGGGGAGGGGCGCACGCTGGACATAGGCTGCGGCAGGCCATGCGAATGCATGCAGGATCAGGTATTTCTCAGATTTTTGGGCAGGCAGGACTCCGCGGGCCTCGACATCAGGGATATTAAGGGACCGTATAAGTTCCTCAGGGGCAGCGTTGCCTCCATGCCCTTCGCGGACGGGGAGTTTGACAACGTGGTTGCCATGGAAATAATTGAGCATATAACCGACGTGCCGGCGGCCCTGGCCGAGATTAAGAGGGTGCTTAAGCCGGGCGGGGTCCTCGTGATGACAACGCCTGACAACAGCCTGCTGTGGATGATAATCTGGCGGGTCTGGTCGGCAACCGCGGGGCGCATGTGGCGGCACGACCATAAAGTCTCCTTCACTTGCGGAGAATGGAAAAAACTGCTGGATGAGCGGTTCGAGGTCGCGGATATGCGCAGGCACTGGCGTTTCGACCTGATATTCAGGTGCATGCCTCGCACCGGGGGCAAGCCGTGAGCCGCGAAAAGAAATGGATTGTTTTAATCGGTTCGGCGGCGCTGGCGCTTCGGCTGGGTTTCGTTTTCTGGGGCACCCCCGGAAGCAGGGTCGAAAACCTGCCGGGTCAGGGCAGGTATGTGGGAGACCCGCACTATTTCCAGTTTGCGGACAACCTCCTTGAAAAAGGCTCTTATGAGATAGAGCTTTACGGCTTTACGTATAAAGCCTGGAGACCTCCGCTTTTTCCGCTTTTCATAGCCGCTGTTTCAAAAATCCACGGCCTGAATCCGGTAATGCCGGTAAGGATTTATCTTGCCCTGCTTTCCATGGCCGTGCCTTTCTGCGTGTGGCTGCTGGCCAGGACTCTCTGGTCGTGGCGCGAGGGAGTGACGGCTTTTGCCTGGGCCTGCGTGCATCCCCACTTCGTGTTTTATTCGGGACACGTCATGCCGGAAACGCTGTTCGTGGTTTTTTCCACTGCGGGCTTCACGCTTATGATGCTTGAAAGGAGCGCCATGCAGTCAGCCCTGGCCGGGCTTCTGACTGGGCTGGCGTGCCTTGGCAGGTCCCAGTTCGCGGGCGCGGCCCTCATCGGCGCGGCCTGGCCCTTCGTCAATCCCAAACCTGCCGCCAGAAAAGCGTGGGGCATATTTTTCATGGCCGGTTTTCTGCTGGCGGTCGGTCCCTGGTGGATAAGAAATTACGCGGTCTTCGGAAAATTCGTGCCGTTTTCAACGGAAGGCGGATATACCCTGTGGGTGGGGGCCAATCCTCTGGCGGACGGCGGGGGAGACTGTCCGTCTTCCAATCCGCCGCAGGAACTTGGAGAACTCGGAATGGACAGATGGCATTACGGACAGGCTGTTTCTTATATGAAGGAAAATCCGGGAAAGATGGTTTCGCTGGCTTTTCAGAAACTGCGCAGGTTCTGGGGCATTGTGCCGGTGCAGAATGTCAGCATAAAAATCAAAATCATCTCTTTTGTTTCTTTCATGCCGCTGTTTGTCCTGGCCCTGGCAGGATTATGGTTCTGGAGGCGCAGGTTCAGGGAATTGGGGCCGGTGCTGGGGCTCTTGCTTTACTACACTGTCATACAATCCGTATTTCCTTCAATGATAAGGTACCGTCTTGTGCTTGAGCCATTTCTTATTGTGCTGGCTGCGGCGGCAGCAGTCCGCCTGGCAGACGGAATTGCCGAATCCTCCGTAAAAAAATGAAGCTTCTCGGCTTAAAAGCCGAGGTTTCTGAGCGGAATCCTCCGAAGCTTCATTACACCCGCCTTGCCTACTCTCCATCCTCCGTAGCAGCGCTACTGCGGAGGACGGGCGCCGAAGCGGCTGCGAAGGCCGGGCGCTCTTCGAGCTACGGAAGGGTCCTCGCTCGCATTCATCCGCAGTCTGAAGCCTGCGGTTTTCCCTGCCCGACAGCCGGCACCCGCCTGCCATCCGTCGGGCAGGGGCGGGTGCGAAGGAGGATAAAATACCGGAAAGATGTTTTTGCCAGGCTCAAAAGCGAGGCTGAGAAAAACGCAAGACAGCCACAGGCCATCCTCAGGGAAAACGTCACTGAAATGGCCATGGAGCCCTGCGCCGGTTTGACGGGCAGTTTCAGAAAAGGGAAAATATTTAAGACATGAACGGAGGGTGTCGCCCCGAGAACGTATTTCGCGGCGGTGCAATATATATGAATAAATCAATACTGAAAACGATCTTTACCGACAGCCATTTCTGGCTCCCCGCAGGGGTCCTGGTCGTGGGCATTCTGCTGCTGGTGTACCTACACTAACCCGGATTCAGCAGTTGGCGCCTGACGGCCGCCGGTTTGGAACGGAAGAATTATTCCGAAAAACAGAAAAATCCGCAAAAAGGACGGGGAACAGGAACGACAATCTTATGACCAAAAAACTTAAAGTCGGTGTTATCGGCGCCGGACGGATAGGCAGAATCCACGCTGAAAATCTTTCCTTCCGCATTCCTGAAGCGGAAGTTGCGATGATATCGGACGTGAAACCGGAAAGCGCCAGGGCGGCCGCGGAGGAATTTCATATTCCCCGTGCGGTACAGGATTACCATGAAATCCTTGAAAACAGGGACATCGGAGCAGTCGCAATCTGCTCGCCCACAAACACGCACGCCCGAATAATAGAGGAAAGCGCCGCCCGGAAGATGCACATATTCTGCGAGAAACCCGTCGATCTTGATGTCGAAACCATACGCAAGGCGCTATGCAGCGTCGAAAAAGCCGGCGTGAAGTTCCAGGTCGGCTTCAACAGAAGGTACGATTCTAATTTCAGGAGGGCGAAGGAATGGGTGGGAGAAGGAAAAGTCGGAACCCCGCATGTCGTGCGCATCACCAGCCGCGACCCGGCCCCCCCGCCCCTGGAATATCTCAGGGGGTCCGGCGGCATTTTTCTGGACATGACCATCCATGATTTCGACATGGCGCGGTACCTCGTGAACGATGATATCGTTGAGGTGTGGGCAGCCGGGGACTGCCTGGTAAACCCCGAAATCAGGGATATCGGCGATATCGACACCGCGGTCGTGACGATGCGCTATAAAAGCGGGGCTCTCTGCGTCATAGACAATTCCAGGAAGGCCGTTTACGGTTACGACCAGCGGGCCGAGGTGTTCGGCTCAAAAGGCTGCATAACCGTGGCAAACAACACCCCGAGCAATACGGGCGTATGGGACGAGAGCGGACAAAAGCGCGAGCCGTTTCTTTTCTTCTTCCTGGAGCGCTACCGGGACGCCTATGTGGCCGAAATGAGGGAATTTGTTGACTGCGTCCTGATGGACAAACAGCCATCCTCAACCGGTGTGGACGGCCTCAAGGCGGTAATATTGGGTCTGGCTGCGCAGAAATCGCTCAGAGAAGGACGGACAGTCAGGGTGGACGGGGAAAAAATACTGTGAATATTGAGTCGGCCGGCTCTGCGCTGATTGCGCGATTCAGAAACGGATTTCCGGAAGGATATACCGCAATTACGGATGAAGGGGAATCCGGACCTGATGCGGGATTCGACTTCGGCATATATAGGATACCCAAAGGCAGGCTGGTCGCCGAGTGCCATTCCAAGGAAAGCGTCTGGCTTCTGATGAGCGGGGCCGCGGAAATAGAATTCGCGGGGAAAAAAACACGGGTGGAGAGAAACTCTGTTTTTGATGAGGCGCCCACTGCTCTTCACCTCGGGCCCGGGTCGGAAGTGAAAATCGCCGCCTGTTCCGATACCGAATGGGCTCTGGCAAAAGCGGAAAATTCCCGGCTGTTTGAAGAGCGGCTGTTCAGGCCGGAGGAACTGGCGCCGGAATACCGCGGAGAAGGCCTTGTACAGGGCGCCTGCCTGCGCAATGTCAGACTTGTTTTCGACCTGAACAGCCGAAAGGATTCGAATCTGGTGATAGGAGAGGTCGTAAATTACCCGGGAAAATGGTCCAGTTATCCGCCGCATCATCATGACCAGCCCGAGATATACCATTACCGGTTCACTCCGCCCCAGGGATACGGTCATGCCGAGCTGGGGGACGAGGTCTGCAAGGTCCGGTCTTATGACACCGTTAAAATCAGGGGCGGACTGGATCACTCGCAGGTTTCAGCGCCGGGCTATGCCATGTACTACATCTGGGTGGTTCGCCACCTGGAAGGCAATCCCTACACAGGCTTTACTTTTGCCGAAGAGCATAAATGGACGCTCGATCCCAAAAACCAGGGCTGGAAAGCACCATCACCGTGAAGACCATACGATTGACCACGGCAGGCGCGATTGTCGAGTTTCTGAAGAAACAGCACATAAGCCGTGACGGGCGTGAATACCGGCTTGTCCGAGGGGTTTTCGGTATTTTCGGACACGGCAATGTCGCGGGCCTCGGCCAGGCGCTGGAAGAGTACGGCGGCAGGGAACTGCCGTATTTCCAGCCGAAAAACGAGCAGAGCATGGTTCATACAGCCGCGGCGTTCGCTAAGGCTGAGTGCCGCATGGGGACCTTCGCCTGCACCACTTCGGTGGGGCCCGGCGCTACGAACATGGTGACCGGAGCTGCCGCGGCGACCGTCAACCGGCTTCCGGTGCTTCTCCTGCCCGGTGATTATTTCGCATGCAGAATCCCGGACCCGGTGCTCCAGAGGCTGGAACATCCTTCCAGCATGGACACCAGCGTCAACGACTGCTTCAGGCCCGTCTCCAGATACTGGGACAGGATACAGCGGCCCGAGCAGATCCTGGCGGCTCTGCCCGAAGCCATGAGGATTCTGGCCGACCCGGCCGGGACAGGGGCTGTAACGATATGCCTGCCGGAGGACGTGCAGGCCGAGGCGTATGATTTTCCCGTTAATTTCTTCGTCAGAAAGGTTTACGCGGTTGAAAGGAAACGCTGTGCGGCGGAAGAAATCGCCGCAGCCGCGGCCGCAATAAGGAAGTCAAAGAGGCCGTTCATAGTGGCCGGCGGCGGTGTTCATTATTCCGCCGCAGAAAAAGCCCTGGAAAAGCTCTGCGGCGAAACCCTTATTCCGGCCGGAGTGACCCAGGCCGGGAAGGGCTCGCTTCTGGACAGCCATCCCTCGTGCCTTGGCGCAGTGGGAACGACGGGAACTCTTGCCGCCGACGCAATCGCCAGAAACGCCGATCTGGTTATCGTCTCAGGAAGTCGTTTGTCGGATTTTACCACCGCTTCCAAGACGCAGTTCCAGAATCCCGGGGTCCGTTTTGTCGGCATCAACATCAACTCTTTCGACGCACACAAGCACGGCGCCATTCCTCTTGCAGGAGATGCCAGGGCCGTCCTGGAGGAGTTAAAGAAGGCCCTGAAAGGATACCGCATATCAGCAGGATACAGGAAGGAGATTTCCGCGGCAAAGCGGAAATGGGAAAAAATTTATCGGGACATCGTCTATCCAGTGAAGAAACCGGGAGAAAAACTCCGCCAGAGTGAAGTGATACGGATACTTAACGGGCATATCGGAAAAAACGCCACGGTCGTGCATGCCGCAGGCGGAATACCGGGCGACATGCACAAGCTCTGGAAATCAAAGGATTACCACGACTACCATTCCGAGTACGGCTACTCCTGCATGGGATATGAGATAGCAGGGGCGCTTGGAGTCAAAAAATCCCGCCCGGAGCACGAAGTATACGCCTTTCTGGGTGATGGAAGCTACCTCATGCTGAACCATGAGATAGTAACATCCGTTCAGGAGGGTCTCAAAATAACGGTTATCCTTAACGACAACCACGGATACCAGTGCATCCACAACCTTCAGAAGTCCTGCGGCGGAGGAAGTTTCGGCAACGAATTGCGGTTCAGGGACGTCTCCGGCATGCGGCTTGAAGGCGAAAATCTGCCGGTTGATTTTATCGCCAATGCCAGAAGTCTGGGTGCTTCCGCTTTTTACGCGGACAGCGAAGAAGCTCTGGTTAGTGCCCTGGACAAAGCACGCAGGGAGACGAAAACCTGCCTGATATGCATACCGGTCGAACCGCACGACCCGCTTCCGGGTTTTTCATGGTGGGAGGTGCCGGTCTCGGCAGTCTCCGGCTCGGCCCGGGTCAGAAAAGCAAGAGCAGGCTATCTCAGGTCTAAGAAAAAACAGAGGTTCTATTATTAGGGTATAGGGTTCAGGGTAGAGGGTAGAACAAAAGAGGATTGGTCGGAATTTAAGAGGAGTGTGCTTATGACTAAAACAATAACAAAGGCCGGAGAAAACACAAAAAAGACGGATTCAAAAATGCAGTTGACAACAAAGCTGGGGGCTGATTTCTGGAACGATTCCTGCGCCCTGAACGAACTTAATGAGGCGGTGGAGAACGGAGCTGTCGGCGCAACCTCGAACCCGGTGATAGTCTACTCAGTGGTGCATGAAGACCGGGGAAGATGGACACCGGTCCTTGACAGGATCATCCGGGACAACGGCAATGACAGCGAAAGCGAAATAGCCTGGAAGCTTATTGAAATAATCGGAAAAGAAGCCGCAGCAATACTGGCGCCCGTTTACAAAAGCACCGGCGGCAGGAAAGGATTCCTGTCGGTGCAGGTCAATCCGCAGTTTTACCGGAGCAAAGAAATGATGGTCCGCCATGCCGCGTCCCTGGCTGCCATCGCGCCGAACATAGCCATAAAAGTGCCGGCAACCGAAACCGGCGTTGCCGCCATGGAGGAAATAGTGGCAGCCGGCATAAACGTAAATGCCACGGTAAGTTTCAGCGTTTCCCAGGCTGTGGCTGCAGCCGAGGCCTTTGAAAAAGGTCTGGCAAGGGCCGAGGCAGCCGGAAGCGACATGACCAGGATGCACCCATACGTGACAATCATGGTGGGCCGGGTGGACGATCACATGAAAAGAGTCATGGAAAAAGAGGGGATCTCCATGGATCCGGGATATTTTAATTGGGCCGGAATCGCGGTTTTCAAAAGGGCGCATCGGATTTTCAGGGAGAAAAAATACAGGGGCACCCTTCTTTCGGCAGCTTACCGGCACGTCATGCACTGGTCCGAACTTATAGGGGACGACGTAATCCTGTCCATCCCGTATAAATGGTGGAAGAATTTCAACGCCTCCGATGTCATGCCTTCCGCAACCATCGGTAAGCCGGTTGATGAAAAAATCGTCACGGAACTCCACCGGAAGTCCGCCGATTTCCGAATGGCGTACGACGCAGGAGGCATGAAGCCGTGCGAGTTCTTTAAGTACGGAGCCACAATCCATACGCTCAATCAGTTCCTCGGAGGATACCAGAAGCTCCTGGAACTGGTCAGGGAGAGGATGCTTGCCTAAGCCGGAAGCATCTCCCAATATGGTAAAATAATTTTATTCGTGTAAACTTAACAGGAAGAATAATAATGAAGACAGGAATACATCCCGAATACGTCCTATCCCATGTCAGCTGCGCCTGCGGCAACTCTTTCGTCACCCGGTCCACCAAACCCGTGATAAAGCTGGAGATTTGCGCGGCCTGCCATCCGTTCTATACCGGGCGGACGAAAATGCTCGACACCGCCGGACGTGTGGAACGTTTTCAGAAAAAATTCGCATCCACGGGCGGCAGGATGGTGGTACGCAAGCCTAAAACCGAGGTCAAGGCCAAATCCGGCGCCGTCACCGGCCACAGGGCAAAGAGTAAAACCCTTTCCACGGCGCCAAAAAAAGGCCAGTCTAAAGCGGAAAAAGCCGCAAAGTCCGCCGCAAAGCCGGGTTCAACCGATAAAAAGTCCTAGTCCGATAAACAACCCCGCCCGCCATTGCAGAAGTGGCGGGCGGGGTTGTTTTTTTGCCGGAACGCTGTCTGAAAATCATGGACACCTCTAAGATAATAAAGGATTTCGCAGAGCTGGAAAGGAAACTTTCTTCCGGCTCAGTGACGGGAGACGAGCTGCGCGAACTTTCCAAAAGGCACGCCGCTCTGAAACCTGCGGCTGAGCTTGCTTTGGAATTGCAAAAAATTGATGCTGAAATATCAGACAGCGAGGCGCTTGTCAGAAACCGTGACCGCGAACTGGCCGAACTGGCTCGGGCGGAACTGGAAAATCTGAGTAAGGCCAGGATGGAAAAGGAAAACCGGCTGGCAATCCTGCTTATGCCGAAGGACAGCAGGGATTCGCGCAATGTGTTTCTGGAGGTCCGGGCGGGCGCCGGAGGGGATGAAGCCGCTTTATTCGCCGCCGACCTTATACGTGCATATACCAGATTCGCCCAGACAATGGGTTGGAAGGCGGATATCACAGAATTTTCCGCCACAGGCCTGAAAGGCTGCAGGCAGGCTGTGCTTTTCATTAAGGGAGAGAACGCCTTTTCATGGCTCAGGGACGAGGGCGGGGTTCACAGGGTTCAGAGAGTGCCGGCCACTGAAGCTTCCGGCCGGATACACACATCAACCTGCACGGTGGCTGTGCTCGCCGAAGTGGACGAAGTGGAAGTCAATATAAATCCCAGGGATTTAAAGTTAGACACCTACAGGGCCGGCGGAGCCGGAGGACAGAACGTCAATAAGGTTGAAACCGCCGTGCGCATAACGCACATTCCGTCGGGTCTGGTGGTGCAGTGCCAGGAGGAGAGGTCGCAGGGGCAGAACAGGGAGAAGGCCATGAAGTTGCTGCGTGCCCGTCTGGCAACTGCGGCCGAGGAATCAAGGAGCGAATCCATAGCCCGCGACAGGCGCACTCAGGTGGGGACCGGCGACCGTTCGGAAAAAATACGCACCTATAATTTCCCCCAAAGCAGGGTTACTGACCACCGGCTGAACGAGTCATGGCACAATATCCAGGCAATAATGGAAGGCGGAATAGGGCCTATTCTGGAGGCTCTTAGAGACAGGCGCAGGGTTGCTCTCATGTCCTCGCAGAGCAGCCCCGGCAAAGCGCACCCTCACAGTGTTCCGGGTGCGAGCGGTCTGCCTCTGGCGTGTCGCAAACCTCTGGTGCCTTGCGACCCCCCAGAGGGGGGTCCCATCCGCACGCCTGAGGCGAAACATCCCCGCCAGCACCCTGCGCAGAGCTCCGGGTACGGCGGTCCGCCTGAGGCGAAACATCCCCGCCAGCACCCTGCGCAGAGCTCCGGGTACGGCGGTCCGCCTGAGGCGAAACATCCCCGCCAGCACCGCGGGGAGAAGAAATGACCGTAACAACCCTGCTTGCCGAAGGGACAAGACAGTTATCTGCTTGTGAGATAGGAGAATCTGCGGAAAACTGCGAATGGCTTTTGTCGAGCTGCTGCGGCCTTTCCAGGCCGGCTCTCAGGGCTTATCCGGATGCTCCCGTGGAAGAAAAGGTCCGGCTGGAGTTTCTGAAGCTTCTGAAACGCAAGGCCTCAGGCGAACCGCTTTCATATGTGCTGGGCACGCATGATTTTGCGGGAATCCGACTGGAGGTCGGGCCTGGAGTGCTTGTTCCCAGACCGGAGACCGAGGAATTGGTGGAAAAAATCGCGGGTCTTTCCTTTAATTTTCCACCCGGGGAAGGCGGATTGTTTGTGGACATGGGAACCGGCAGCGGCTGCATAGCAGCGGCTCTGGCGCTGAAGTTTCCTTCTTCCAGGGTAATCGCCTCCGATATTTCCCGCCGTGCGCTGGAATTTGCGGAAAAGAATTTCAAAAAACTCGGGTTATCCGGCAGAGTTGAACCAATTTTATGCCGTGGGCTTAAGGAACTGGCGGGTCCGCGAGGCGCAGGATATTTAACGCGCGCAGTAAACAGAAAAGCCGATGCCGTTGTCTCCAATCCTCCATACATACCTTCCGGCGATATTGCCGGACTGCAGAAGGAAGTCCTGATGGAACCGGCGGAGGCGCTGGACGGAGGACCGGACGGGCTGGATACAATAAGACTCATCGTATCTGAGGCTCCGTCTGTACTCAGGCGCGGGGGCTGGTTATGCCTGGAAACAGGAACCGGTCAGCCGAGGCAGGTCACACGGCTTCTTGAAAGCGGCAGATGGAGCGAAATCAGAATTGAAAAGGACTTTTCAGGGAAAGAAAGATTTGTTTTTGCCAGAGTACACTGAGAGATGTTTCTGTATGGGAAAAAAGAATGGATAAATTTATTGTCGAAGGCGGCAAGCCTCTCAAAGGCTGCATACGCATCGACGGCTCCAAAAACGCCTCCCTGCCGATACTCCTCTCCAGCCTGCTGACTGGAGATGCCTGCACGGTGCATTGTGTGCCGGATCTGCGCGACATACGCACGACCAGGCAGATACTGGACCATATCGGGAAAAAGTGTGTTTTTAAAGACGGAACGTTCATAATTAATTGCGATAGAATCCTCAAGACCGACGCTCCCTACGGTCTGGTCAAGCAGATGAGGGCTTCCGTGCTGGTGGCAGGGCCTCTGTTGGCCCGTTTTCACAGGGTAAAGGTTCCCCTGCCCGGCGGCTGTTCAATAGGTTTGCGTCCGATAGACATTCACCTGAAGGCGTTCGAAAAGCTCGGGGCAAAGATTTTCCGCAAGTCCGGCGACGTAATAATAACTGCTGCCGGTCTCAGGGGCTCCAGGATAAAATTCCCATTCCCCAGCGTCGGGGCTACGGAGAACCTTATGATGTGCGCGGTTCTGGTGCCGGGAGTCACGGTGCTGGAAAACTGCGCAAGGGAACCGGAAATAGCCGATCTGGCGGTTTTTCTCAGGAGAATGGGCGCAAGAGTGGAAGGAGAGGGGACATCCCTCATAAGAATAAAGGGGGTGGAGTCGCTTCACGGAGCGGAGCATACGGTGATACCGGACAGGGTGGAAACAGGCACGTATATGATAGCCTGCGCAGCGGCAGGAGGGCGTTTGTGTCTTGAAAACACACAGCATTCGCAACTTGCTTCAGTCATAAAATGCCTGAAAAGCACAGGAATAAAGGTGTTTTGCGAAAAGACAGCAATAACGGTGGACTCATCGGGCAGGCCCAGGCCGGTCAGCATAGACACAAAGCCTTATCCGGGTTTTCCGACCGACCTTCAGGCGCCGTGGATGGCGCTTATGAGCCTTGCCAGGGGCAGAAGCAGCATTCATGAAAAGATTTTTGAGAACCGCTTTATGCACGCGGCCGAGCTGGCCCGGATGGGAGCCTGTATAAGAGTGGAGGGGGGCAGGGCGGAGGTGGAAGGCGTGCCGCACCTGTCCGGGGCTCCGGTCATGGCCTCGGATATAAGGGCCGGAGCGGCGCTGGTGGTGGCGGCCCTGGCAGCAAAAGGCCGTTCGGAGATAAGACGCGTTTATCACATCGACCGCGGCTATGAGCGGATGGAGGAAAAGCTGAGGGAAGCGGGAGCCGCTATAAAGAGAGTGAAAGAGTGAGAAAGTTAGAAAGTGAGAAGGTGAAAAGGGTGAAAACAACGGCCGAGATTTGGTGAGGATAAGTGAAAAGCTGTTCCATATCAACGTATAAACCTATCAGCCTATCATCCGCTTTTTTGAATGATGACTTTTGAGGAAGCCAGGAAAAAACTTGATGAGCGGCAAAAAGCTCTGCCGGCATCAGGTAACAGGACGCCGGTGACTGTTCTTTCGGCCGGAGGCCGTGAGCGGGCGCGGCCGGAGGCCGAGGCAGGCCTGGACGCCGTAAGAAGATGCCTGGGCAGGCTGGGCAATCCCCAGGAATCCTTTTCAGCCATTCACGTCACCGGAACAAACGGGAAAGGCTCGATTTGCGCGCTTTTCGAGGAGGTTTTCAGGCAGGCCGGATTTATGACGGGCCTTTACACATCGCCACATCTGATTGAAGTTACGGAAAGGATAAAAACAGGCGGTCTGGAGTTGAAAAAGGAGGAATTCGCCCGTCTTTTAAGCATGGTTGCGGACGCAGAGAACGGAAGCCTGAACTTTTTTGAAATGCTCACCTGCATGGCCTTCCTGCATTTCGCTGAAAAAGGGGTCAAACTGGCTGTTGTGGAGGTCGGCCTGGGCGGAAAGCTGGACGCCACCAACGTTCTGCCTCATCCGGAATTGTGCGTCATAGCTTCGGTGGATTTTGATCATACCCAGTGCCTGGGTCCCGACATCCCATCAATAGCCGGGGAAAAAGCCGGAATACTCAAAAGCGGCTCCGCTTGCGTATGCGGTCCGTTGGATGAGCAGGCGCGTTCCATAATCATGTCCGCCGCCGGTGAACGCGGCATCGTTCCTGAATTCGTCGAAACGGGCTCCGTCCCGGTGCCGGACGGGTTTGATTGGGAAAAAGGGATGATGAGCATGACCTGTCCGGGCCTGGGGCGTATTAAACTCGGCCTTCCGGGCGCACATCAGTGTTCAAACGCCGCCATAGTGCTGAAGGGCCTTGAAGTGCTGTCCGGCAGGGGATTCGCAGTCCCGGAAGAAGCCGTCAAAATCGGTTTTGAAAAGATCAGGTGGCCCGGACGATTCCAGATGCTCAGCAAAGATGTCTCCGGAGGTTCGCCGGCTGTTTTCATTCTGGACGGTGCCCATAATCCCGCGGCGTCCGCGGCTTTTTCAAAGACTTTTTCGCTTTCCCCGTGGGCAGTCAGGAATCCGGCGCTCTTATTGGGTGTTCTGAAAGACAAGGATTACAGGGGCATGATAAAGGCCCTGTTGCCGCATTTTTCCAGGATTGTCGTGACAGCCCCTCCTTCCGACAGGGCGCTTAGTCCGTGGGTCCTGGCCGACGCGGTTGCAAAAGCCGGACCAGATGCGGATGTGGAAGTTCAGGACAACCCGGCTGCTGCCCTGTCTTCCGCGGCGCGGGCCGGTACCGTCGCTGTTACAGGCTCGTTTTATCTTGTGGGAGAAGCCCTGAGGATATTGGGGTAATCCGAAAATTGCAGTTTTCGCCGGAGGCGGAAACTGCAATTTTCGGGAAGGCTGAGGTATGAAGTCAGAAGTATGAATAAAAAACCTTTCAAAACGAGACTGGTTTTTCAGACCTCATACTTAACCCGAATCCTTCAGTTGAAGGATTCGCCCGGAGGGCAGCTCTTTTGCCCTGTCATAGCAAATCATTGGGCAAAAGAGCTGGGTTGTCCCGCCCTTTTACGTCCGACAGCCATTTTTGAACGTATATTTTTGTTCAT
>JBDRGJ010000031.1:0-6166 GCA_043817835.1 bacterium | reverse complement strand
CCTGTAGGCTGGTAGACTATTAGGTAAGAAGCAGAGACATAACAGATTAACAATCTGATAGCCTGCAGTATTCAGCCTGCAGTCTAAACAATCTGAATAGTTACCCAGAAACAGGGGTTTTAAATGAACAGGCGCAGCCATAGTATGAAAGGGCAGGTGACGGTAGAGCTTCTGCTCATACTGCCGGTTTTCATGCTGATGATATTTTATATCATGGAACTGGGCAATATAGCATACCAGACCATACTGGCTAACCACGCGGCTTACGAGCTGGCCCGCATAGGCTCCCTGGTTGCCGGGCCGGGCATGGAAGATTTCGGCAGAGTCAGGAGCGATGACATAGATGAGTCTGAGGCGGAAAGAGAGATGACAAGGGTTATGAAGGAGCATATGTTCCGCGGTCAGCTTTCCGACCTGCTGGAGGTGAGAGCAAAGAAAGAAAAGACGTTGGATGACCCTCAATCGCTACAAAAAAATTACGACCTCATCGTAACGCTGAAATATCCGATAAAGCTTATTTTTCCGGTTGTCAGTTCAAATCACGAAAATTTTCCGTATCTGGGCCTGGCTAACGACAACAACGGCATAAGAAATATAACAGTCACGATGCGCATGCCCGTAGAAAAACCGATTTGGAAGTAAACAGACAGATGCGAAACGAGGAGAACTGACATGGAAAATAAAGGCTTGATGGTACCTTTGATTTTTGCGATAGCAGCCGGGTCCGCTTATTTCATGGCCCTTACCAGCAGAGAAAAGGCTCTTGCCGGGGATTATGAAATGGGACAGGTGCTGACCGCCCGTTTCGATCTTCCGCAGAGAACGGTCCTGAAGGAGGACCTCGTGGAGGTTGTGCAGATTCCCAGGAAATACATGGCGCAGGACGTTCACGAGGTGCGTTCGCCTTCCGATATAAAACTGATAGCCAACCTGGTGACGGCCATACGTATACCGAAAGGCAATCAGATAACCCAGTCCGCTCTGATGAGCCTGAGCCCCGACACCGGTCTCAGCGTCAAGGTTCCGCCCATGTACCGCGGCGTCATACTTCCGGCAGACGAGGCGATGATGAGCCTGCTCAAGCCCGGGGACAGGCTGGACGTGCTTGTCACTTTCGACGCAATGATGGCGGATAACAGGAAGGAGAAGGTAACAGCCACCATACTGCAGAACGTGCTGGTCCTTGGGGTGGGCGGCAACCTGGGCCAGGCTTCGGCGGCCTCGACCAGAAAAAAGGGCCCGGATATGGCTTCCTCAGAGAAGGGAGCGCTCAGCCTGGCGCTAAATCCCCAGGAGGCGCAGTACCTCGCCCTTGCCATGAAGCAGGGCGAAATAGCCATGGTGGTGCGCGGTCTCGGCGACGTGGAAATGCACCCCATGGAAATGGCAAGTTTCAGAAAGCTGTTTGCCAAATAAGCGAAAAGGAAACAGCAGGCGACAAGGCCTGATGGTTCAAAAATCTTCCGGGGAAGGCGGTCTTGCATGAAGAATAAGACAAAACACACATCATCGGTTCTGGCGGTTCTGGCGGTTCTGTCCGCGGGCAGCGCGTTCGCCCAGCAGCAGGACAACATAAATAACCAGATGGTGGCGGTAAGCGCCGATATCGTGGAAATAAGCGGTTCCATTCAGACGACCAAGGGATTTACCTGGAGCTCATCCATCAACTTTGCGGAGACTCTGCCGGCTGCTCCCGGCATCATAAAAGTCGGCGAATTCGAGCGCAGGAGCAATCTTACCACCCTGCTGAAGATGCTGGAGACGGAGGGAAAGGCCCAGACCCTCTCAAATCCCAAGGCAATAGTCTTAAGCGGTCAGGAAGCGACTTTTCAGGTAGGCGGCAAAATACCCTTTCCCACGGTTAATACACAGGGAGTGGGGTTTGATTGGCAGAGCTACGGAATAGTGCTGAAGATATTCCCTGAAATAAGAAAGAAAAACATCGTAAGCACTCATATCAATCTGGAAATCTCCAACCCTGACTACTCAAGAACAGTGATAACCGAGGGCGGCACGGTGCCGTCAATGATATCCCGAGGAATTGACACGATGGTGGAGATGAAAAGCGGCGAAACGCTTGTCATAGGCGGCCTCAAAAGAAGCAATCGCAGCGTCGCCAAAAGCCGCATCCCTGTGCTGGGAAAAATTCCCCTGCTGGGGGCACTGTTCAGTTCCACGGACGTTTTCGAGGAGCAAAGCTCCCTTTTTCTTTTCGTGACTTTTGATATAGTCAAGTAAAACCCCGGTGCTATGCCGCAGCACTTTCAAGCGCCAGCACCACCCGACAACGCCAGAGACCGGAGGCTGAAAGCACGGCAGAGCCGAAACGGGGCGTCCAGCCCTCCCAAAACCGCAGAGCGTGGGAGGACGGCAAAAGCCGAGGACGGGCGATTAGGCTAAGAGGTGAAGAACGGCGAAACCCCAACACAGAGCTTTTGGGGCGGGTGGTTCCCCGGCACTGGCAAGGCGTCAGCACCCTTCACGGAGTTACGGGTACGGCGGCCAGACAGAGTCCGGACAGCCCCGCCAGAGATTGCCAGTACCGCAGAGCAGAGGGCATTCTCAAAGCACCAGGGGTTGAGAGTACCGCTGAGCGGGGCCCTATCCGACCCGAAGCGGTGATAAGGCTGCGGGTTCTTTGAGAAGGTTTTACGTATCAACTTATCATCATATCAGCATATCACCGCGGCTGGTGATGACGAATTATATTCTTGTGACTTGAAACTTGAAACTTGGAACCTGACATGCCCGACATTCCGGCCAAAGTCCAGCCCCGCGTCATAACTTTTTCCGGCCCCAAGGATGGGACCGGCAAATCCTCCATAGCGCTTAACCTGGCCCTTGCCTGGGCCAATTATCAGAAGCGCAATGTCCTTATCATCCCCATGGACCCGCTCTGCAGGCAGGATCATTCTTCCATGCTGGGACTGAACTCGCCTGCCATGGCTGATATCGTGCGCAACGCGGACAGGGAGTCGGCCGGCGCGCTGGGCGCCCTGCTTAAGGGCAAGATCCCGCTTTCCCAGTGGGGTGTGGGAGTTTTGCCTCTGGCGCACCGGCGCGCGGACGTGCAGAAGCTTTCACCGGACGTCATGCTGACGGTGTTTTCCAAGCTTTCCCAGTCTTTCGACATTTTTATAGACGTGGACCCGTATTTCCCGATGCAGGTCTTCTCATTTGACATCTCGGATATCATTTTCTGGGTCACCAATTCCCAGCGTTCACACCTGGAAGCCACAAACATCCTGTTCAGGGAAATAAGCGACATGCACTTCGCCATGGACAGATTCGAGATGGTGGTCAACCTTTACGATCTGCCCGGAGCCATAAATCCCAAAGAGGTGGATAGTTTCTTCCAGCAGAAGATGCAGAAGAAAGTGCTGGCATACATGCCGTGGGAGGATGCCCTGCCCGCTTTGGCCAACCAGCAGAAGATACTGGTGGTGGAGCAGCCGCAGGCCGCATGGCTTAAGTCCCTTCGCATTCTCATGGGCAGGGTGGCGGAGAACAAGCCCCTGGAAAAACAGTGGGCCTCTTCGGTATCTGCGGAAGAGTTCGGCCACGGCTCGGATATGCTCTGGAAAACGTCGGAGCGCATGGACCTGCCGTCGGCCCGGTCCGGCCCGGAGGCCAGGGCGGATGAGAAGGCCGAAGTCCCTTCCTTCTGGGACGAACTGAAGAACAAGATCCACGGTAACGTGGTAAGCGCGCTGGAACTGGAAAGGATAAGGATTTCGGACGATGCCGGAACCAGCAATCCCGAGACCAGGAAAAAGGTCGAAGAGATAGCCGGCGGCCTTCTGCAGAAGGAGCAAAATCTTCAGCTGACAAGGGACCAGCGCAACAAGTTCATCAACGAACTGCTGGACGAGATACTGGGCTACGGTCCCCTCGAGGAGCTGATGCGCGACCCTGCGGTTACCGAAATAATGGTCAATGACCCGGACAGAGTCTATATAGAAAGAGCCGGCAAGCTTACCCTGACCAGATACCGTTTTCGCGACGAAGACCAGATTATACAGGTAATAAAAAGGATAGTGGCTCCGCTGGGCAGGCGCATAGACGAAAGCGTTCCGCTGGTGGATGCCCGCCTGAAGGACGGATCCCGCGTCAACGCCGTCATTCCGCCGCTGGCCGTTTCAGGGCCCACGCTCACCATAAGGCGCTTTTCCCAGAAGCCGTTCGGAGCGGAGGACCTTATCAAGAAGAACAGCGTCAGCCGGGAATGCCTTGCTTTCCTGAAGGGCTGCGTTAAGCTGCGCAAGGATATAATAATAAGCGGCGGAACAGGCACCGGTAAGACCACTTTTCTCAACCTTCTTTCCGGCTTCATACCGGAAGACGAGCGCATAGTGACGGTCGAGGATACCGCCGAACTGCGCCTCCAGCAGGAGCACTGGGTGCGCCTGGAAAGCCGCCCGGCCAACATAGAGGGAAAGGGCGAGGTCACCATAAGAGACCTGGTCAAGAACTGCCTGAGGATGAGGCCAGACCGCATAGTGGTCGGGGAGGTGCGCGGTTCCGAGGCCTTGGACATGCTTCAGGCCATGAACACGGGTCATGAGGGATCTCTTGCCACGATCCATGCCAATACCCCGCGCGACGCCCTGACCAGGCTGGAGGCCATGTGCCTGATGGCCGGGGCCGCACTGCCCATATGGGCACTGCGGGAAATGATAGTATCCGCCGTTCATGTGATTGTCCAGCTGACCAGGTTCTCGGACGGCACCAGAAAGATAACCGGCGTAACGGAAGTCACGGGCCGAGAAGAGACGCAGATACTGACCCACAACATTTTCAAATACACCCAGACAGGGGTCGAGCCGGACGGCAGTGTTATCGGAGAATTTTCCGCCACCGGAGAGCCGCCGAAGTTCTTCGCCGAGTTCCAGGCGCGCGGCGTTCCCATGCCAATAGAAATTTTCTGGACGGAAGAGCAGAAAAAGGAGAGGATGGGGAAGGGTAAATAAGAAGATATTGGATGTTGCCTGCCTGCCGAAGTGCCTGGCACGTAGGCAGGGATGTTGGATATTGGATACAGATTAAATTTAAGGCATCGGGCGGACGGGGATAAGGCATGAGAACCAGAGGAATGGCAATCAGGGGAATCCGGAATCGGATGCTGGCGCATTTAAAGGCTGTTTTTATTGTGTGTATCCTGTATCCTGCATCCTGCATCTCTTTTGCCGTTCCTTCTTACGCCGCAATTTTCAGCAGCCGGCAGGTGGAGGAAATCAACTGCGCGGCAGTCAAAATGCAGCTTTTTTACTATTATTTCGCGCAGGAGCGCGATCCCAAAATAGCCAGTTATGACATAAAATGCCGCGGCGTCGTTTCCACCGTAAAGATGCCCGGGTGGATAGAGGAAAACGTTCAGGCCATGTGGGAAAGGAAAGTCTGGCGCGATCCCGAGGAGGGGGACCTCAGCGAAGCCGCTCTCTGGCAGACCGCGGTTTCCATAGTTTACGAGTTTCTGGAAATAACCAAAAAGACATTTCCTCCCGCCGATAAGGGCGCCGGGATACTGCCGGGCCTGCTGGTGAAGGAATACGCCGATATGAGGGTGCGTTTCCAGATGTCGCTGGACAGGATTTACAGGGCGCCCAAGATGGGTGATTCCATGAAAAGCAGGGGTCGTGCTCTACAGGCTATTTTCGACCTTATACTCAAGGAAATGGAAAGCATTTTAGACGCCATTTCCAGCGGAAATTCCGGAAAATACGCACAGTCGGCTTCCGCCATAGCCGTTCTGAGCCAGGACGCCTTAGGACAGCTGTTCAGGCCTGCGCGCGGACTGACTTCCGAACCCGAGCCGCCTGCCCCGAACCGGTTCATGCCCGTTTTGCTGAAAATGGCGGGTCTGGCTGCGATTTTTATCGGGGTACTCCTTTTTTTCAAGCTTAACGAGAAGAAGCTGTCCGACATGAGCCGGGATTATGCAGCAAAGACGGCCTCCTGGACCGAAGATTTCAACAGGCAGTTTCTTGCGGTCAAGGTTCAGTACCTGGTGATGATTCCTTTCGCTTTTTTTGTTATAGCAGGCATTCTCACCTTCAATCTGCCGGTTTTTTTAGTGTTTACGGCCGTCGGCGCCTACTTAGGGCTAAATACCCCGGCCAAGGTATTGAAAATCATGAAGGAGCGACGGGGAAAGAAGATAGACACC
>JBDRGJ010000030.1:0-4097 GCA_043817835.1 bacterium | reverse complement strand
CGTAGCCTTTTTCCGCACGGTAAAGACCGTACTCCATGGCTAACGCCCCCAGGAGAGGGGGTTTTTTGGCGGCCCCTTCAAGGGTTTCCACGCTCCAGCCGTGCTCTTCGAACGCTTTCATTCCGTTGGCAATAATAATGCCCCAGCCAATGATTTTTCCCGCGGTTTTGGCTAGACCTTTCCCGGAAAATCCCATGCCGGCGGCAATGGGCTGGTAACGGCAGTCGTAAAGTTTTTCCACGTGACGGAATTCCAGCATGGGCTGGTGGATTTCCGCGGCGGTCCCGCGCAGAGCGTCCGCCAGCTTTTGACCTTTAAAGTCTTCGGTTTGGTCAAAGTTTCCCACAATCCACCGGGCTTCTCCGGCCAGGGTTAAAAGGGCTTTGGTTCGGGCGGCTTTGTCCTGCCCGGTCAGCCTTTTTTCCGGATTGCCTTTGTAGCTTGTAAATGTTGTGCGGTCATTGAAGCGATTGGCGGATTTTTCGTATAATTTAACATAACCGCCGTCGGGGTTTTCAATGGCCTGAATGGCCCGGAAAAGGGCCTGCCGGCGCGCGGGGTTTTTTAAGATTTTTTCGCGTCCTTTGCGGTCAGCGCTCACAAATTCAACCACGGCCTGATCAATGTCTTTTTCCGGTAAAGTCACCCGCCTTAAGAGCATTTCCCGTTCCTGGAAAACCATGGCAGCAAACACAGGATATTCCTGGGTGTCGCTTAAGGAATCCATCCGTCCGCCATTGGCTTTTTCGTTGACCTTGTCCAACACACTCAGGACATCTTTGACATCTGCGCCGTTGCCCCAGGTTTCCATGAGGCGATTCTTAAAAAACGCTTTGGCATCCGCATGGGTTCTGAACCTTCGGTGTCGGGGTGCCTTTTTAGGATTGGCATATTGGCTCATGATCCGCTGATTGGTCGCATCCTGATATTCGTTCATGGTATCCAGGAAGATCTGCTCGACGCCATTCCGCTCAATTTCATCGATCAGCAAGTCTGCTATACCCCCTAAGCCGTCCTGCCAGTTATCCGGAAAAAGAAGACGACGAGCTTCCAGGCTTTCCACCATCTTTTCCGCGCTACCGGCATTGGCAATAAGCTGCAATTCTTTGGCATCCACAATGCGTCCCGCCTGGTGCTGGAGAATCTGAACGTCCTTAACACCCAGTTCGCCCGGACGGCCGTCTAAGGCGGCATATTTTTTCAGACGATCACTCAACTCCACTCCAAAGGCCTTCAGGCTGTCCTGGCTGGCTAATCCTTCTGCATATAAGTAGTGTAAGCGGGAATCGCTCCACTGGATAAGGCCATCCTGCATTTTTGTTCCCAGTTTGCTGTCACGCAATTCCGGTGTCATGTAGAGCTTTAAGAGCTTTCCCAGTGCTTCCCGGTAGGCGTTTCGCATATTGATTTCGGATTCATCGTATTTGACGTAATCAACCCAGGCCTTAAAACCTTCTTTTCCCGGTCCCACCCCGCTCCGGCTGAATTGCGGAACCGTTTCATCGGGGATGGGGGTTTTATCGAGGCTTCTCGATGCGTCAATTTTTTCTCTTAATTTTTGGCGGTCCAGGTAAGCGCGGTTTTTAATCATTCCAAAGGCCCGTTCACGCTGGGCAGACAGTTCGCCGACCGCTTCGCGGAAAGAATCCATAATGCCGCCTTTGGCGTTGAATACCGCTTCGTAACCTCTGTGTGTGTCCGCAATCAGGCGTGCCCTTATGCCAAAGGTATCTTCCGTAGTAAAAAAACCACTTTTGTCCAAATAGTTTTCAATGGTCTTTTTATAGGCCGCGGGGCCGTATTTTTCCTGGACATCTTTTTTGGCCTGCTCGGGGTTGGTTTCATGGACATCATTTCCTATTTTTTCTATCCCCTGGCCGAATGCATCCCCCCATGTGCCCGTTTCAAAGGCCTGCGCCAATTGCCACACTGTACGAGGTGACATAAAGGTTGTCATAAATGACGGCCGGCAATGAAAGTTTTTTTCATTCATTTATTGCAAGCGGAGTAAGCGGATAAAAAAGTCGCTCCAGCGTTCGTCGCCACCTTCGATTTCCGGGATTTCCCGGGCCAGTAATCGGCGGAGTCCGACCGGATCCTGATTCATGAGTTCAATTCTGATTTCCTGGCTCTTTCCGGCCGGTTTCAGGTACAGTTTCGCAATGAAAGGGGGATCGTACACAATCCAAAAAGCTTTGATGGAGTGGTAAGGGTGGAATTGACCGTCAATTTCAATGCCCAGCACTTTTACACGGACGTTGATGATGCGGGGGGACTGATTGTGTGTCAGATAAAACATGCCCCCCAAAAGCAGGAATACAATGGCCATGGTGGCGGAGCCGGTTAAGATCGCGTAAGCAGTCAGCACCAGAACCAAAGTTCCCGCGGCCAGTAACCATCGTGCCCCTTTGGCGTGGGGCATGAATTCGGGTGTTTGCCACTCCATAAGGACCTGATTGTGCGCAGGGAGTGCCGTTGTTTGATTTTTCTCGGGCATGAGGTAATACATTTAATCTTATTATTATAGCAAAAAACGGCCCGATTTTCAAGGGATTTCAGTGGAGTGAGAGCGCGACGTGGATTTGACGAACACCGCACGGACGTCGTACCAGTGCCAGCGCAGACACAGCGGAGGTGTCCTTCTTTGGGATGTTTTTAAGAAACACTATATTTTGTGCCAAAAACAGTACATTTTATAGTGTTTTTTCAGAAGTGCTTTGGGAGAACACCCTGGTGCGCCAATCCTTTGCAGATCTTCCGGAAAAAGATTCCTGAAACCGGCTGAATCGGCTAGCTGGCTTTGTCTATGTGCTTTAGTTTTTGTGTTATAATGGCGCCATGCTTGATAAACTGCTGGCCATTCAGGCGGAGTACCGGGAAATCCATCGCAAAATGGGGGACTCGGCTGTGGCGGCGAACCAAAAGGAATACCAGGCACTGGCTCGTCGGGAGTCACATCTTCGCCCGATTGTCACTTTGATTTCAGAATACCAGAAATGCCTTAAAACCATTGAGGACTCCAGGGACATGCTAGAGTCGGAAAAAGACGAAACACTTTTGAGCATGGCCAAAGAGGATCTTTCCGTAGCCAAAGAAAAAAAGGAAGCGCTGGAAGAGGAGCTCAAGGTGGCTCTGATTCCCCGGGATTTCAATGACGACAAGAATGTGATTGTTGAAATCCGGGCGGGAGCGGGAGGAGAAGAGGCCAGTCTTTTTGGCCTGGAAATCGCTCGTATGTACATGCGGTATGCGGAGGACAATGGTTTCCAGACGGAACTCATCAGCAGGAATGACGCGGATGCGGGCGGTATTAAGGAAATGATTTTCCGGGTGGTGGGGGACGGAGCGTACAGTCAGCTTAAATACGAAAGCGGCGTGCATCGCGTTCAGCGTATTCCGGTGACAGAAAGTCAGGGGCGAGTCCACACATCCACCGTGAGCGTGGCGGTTTTGCCGGAGGTGGAGAATGTGGATATTAAAATCAAAGACGATGAACTCCGCATTGACGTTTTCCGGAGTCAGGGGCACGGAGGTCAGAGCGTGAATACCACGGATTCCGCGGTGCGTATTACTCATTTACCCACCGGGCTTGTGGTGACCTGTCAGGATGAAAAATCTCAGCTCAAGAACAAAGCCAAGGCCATGAATGTGCTTAGGGCCCGGCTTTACCAAATGGAGGAGGATCGTCTGGCCAAAGAGCGTGGACAGGAACGCCTGAGTCAGATCGGTACGGGAGACCGTAGTGAAAAAATCCGCACCTATAACTTTCCTCAGGACCGTGTCACCGACCACCGCGTCCATCAGAACTGGAGCAATCTTCCCCGGATCATGGATGGCGGCATAGGAGACATCATTGAAAAGCTCGCCCTGGATGATCAGGCCATGAAACTGGCTAAAATAGAGGGTGCCAAGTGAGCCCATGCGGGTTGCTTTTTGACTCGGGATTTGGTATAATATAAAGATGCGATTAATGTATCCTTATTTATTCCATTTATGCCAAATCCTTTCGATCCCAACACCATTCCTCATTTTTCAAAAAGGATTTTCCTGCTCGGCTTGGTGTTTGCGCTGGTGAGCGCGGCAGTCTTTGGGCTTCA
>JBDRGJ010000029.1:0-8636 GCA_043817835.1 bacterium | reverse complement strand
AATTGGTCGTTTGATGGCCATTGGCCCCGCCAATACAACCCGCCAATACGGCGCGGCGGGCACGGCCTGATACGACACCTACACAGGTATTGTGCTTCGCACCCGCGATAACCCTGATTATGTTATTATGTTTCCTACAATCCCATGAAATTTGTGCCGGGCTCCTTATTTTGTGCATAATATCAAAACGGGTCAGGAGGGATGGATTTGCGGCACAAATTATATGACCAATAAAGCGATGCTTATGGCGCTGGCCGCTGGTTTGGCCGGCCTGGCTGGCGTGGCGCACGGCCATGACACACCGTTTACATCTTATTTCCAGTCAGGATATGACTCAAAAGAGCCAGCCGCAAAAATTGAATATATGACCAAGGCGATCGCTGCCTGGGCGCCTTCCGATGGCTTGGCTAATAAAGCCAGCGCCCATATCAACCGGGGGGGCGCGTTTGGTGAACTTAAACAATACAACAAAGCCATCGCCGATTATGATAAGGCTATCGAATTGGATCCCAATAGTGCCGGCACCTATGCCAATCGCGGGAGCGTTTATCTGGAACTTAAAGAATACAGCAAGGCTGTCTCCGATTATGACAGGGCTATCGCATTAAATCCCAAAGACGCCGGGGTTTACAACAGCCGTGGGAACGTTTATCTGGCACTTGGACAATACGATAAAGCCCTCGCCGATTATAGCAGGGCCATCGAAGTGAGGCCCAATTTCGCCGGAGCCCATTACAACCGCGGGATCCTTTATGCCGAGCTTCAGCGATACGACAAGGCCATCGTGGCTTACAATAGAGCCATCGAACTGGAACCCAAATATTACGAAGCTTATAACAACCGGGGGAGCGTCTACTTGGCGCTCAAGCGCTACGATAAGGCCCTCGCCGATTATGACAAAGCTGTTAAGCTGGACCCCGGAAACGCCGAGGCGTATAACAATCGCGGGGCCGCTTACAGCAGTCTTAAGCTGTACGCTAAGACCGTGGCCGATTGCAGCAGGGCCATTCAATTGAAACCGGATAACTCCTCCGCCTATGCCAACCGCGGGATAGCTTATAGCGGCCTTAATCAACACGACAAAGCCGCCGCCGACTTTAACATGGCCCTCGCGCTGGATCCCAAAGAATCCACCGCCTACTTATATCGCGGGGTCGCTTATGCCGCCCTTCGGCAATTCGACAAAGCCATCGCCGATTATGATAAGGCTTTTGAGCTGAAGCTGGATTTTCCAGGCATATACACCGCTCGCGGGACCATTTATTCCATTCTTGGCAAAACTAAAGAGGCGAAGGCGGACTTCGGGAGCGCGGACTCCGGGTTCTCGGCGAAGATCAGCAGCTCATCGGCAGAAACGTACCTGTATATCGGGAGGGGGTGGAATTCTCTCTGGCTCGGCGAGTGCGAGAAGGCGAGGCTTGATTTCGAGAGAGCTGTTGAATTGGATAAAAAAGAGCCGACCGGATACGACAATTTAGGCGTTTACTGGTGGGCGTGCCGGCATGACAAGGCCGCGGCGCTTAAATGGCTGGAGAAGGCATTTGAACGCGGCTTCGACCAGTGGGGCGAGCATTATCGGGAGACCAGCGACGGCCATTTCCTGAAAGGTCTGAACAACACCCCCGAATTCCGGGCGTTGGTAAAAAAATACAAAACCAAAAACGCCGGCGGCGTTATGGGCGAACAGCCGAAGCCCTGATTCAATGACGCGCCGGTGGTGCGCTAATGCAATATTTCTTCACAATTGCTTCCGCCTCCGGGACAGCTTGCGATCTGGACCTCGGGCCGGTCCGGAATTATTGCGTTTAACGAATATAACCCGTATCTCGCGGCAACCGTGGCATTGTTGGCATGTCTTGTGGCCGTCACCACATAACAGGGTTGTTTACCGCACCCGGAAGTGGATATTGAAACGGTAAAAAAATTCAGAGAAATTTCACTAGCAGTCATTCTGCCGTAATTTATATCAAGTTTTGTGAGTTGATCGGCATATATCTTATGCCTTGAAAGATGTCTTTCCTGTGCAGATTTAATGTTGGAAATGACGCTCATCGCTTCGGCGACTCGCGCTTTTTCAGGCATGCCCTGAGAGGGTTTGATAAACATATAACTTATTAACAATATTACGGTTATTCCAGGCAAAATTACCGCTGTTTTCCACAGACGCCCTATCGGTTTTTTATAAACAACGGTAGTCCCGCAAATATAATCATAAAAAAATATTTTCCTTTGTAAAAAAGTACCCAGCAATATACAAGCAAAAACAGGTATAAGAATCTCAGGGTATTGAACGCCGCAAGAAGGCATATTAAATGTTGACCCGAACAATATTAAAAGCAGGGTGAGATACCATAGCAAAGTCCTTCCAAAAGTTCTTAAATAGCCGGGTTTCCCCCCATTTTTTGTAATAACTAAAATACCTGCCAGAAACTTACCAAGAGTTTGTCCCCAAATACTAATAGCCAAAGCGTGATAGAAAAACGGAATACAAACCATGAAAAAAACAGAATATGATGCGTATCCCACTTCAATAGAAAGCAGGAAACTCGAGAACCAAACACAGACAAAATCAATAATAAAAGCGCTTAGCCTAATCCAGAATCCCGCCGGTTCCGGTTTAGTGTCTATAAACGCTTCTAATGACTTATCCGGTTCTTGTGTGCCCATTTATTTACTGAACACCGATTTTCACAGAGCCCTAATTCTCACACCGATATAACATCGGGCACACTGGGAGAGCGCCGCTCTCCGACGGGCTGTAGGCCTAGACAGCCGTCACAAACTCCAGCAACGTGTTCTGCAGTATGATATTTAAAGATTCGCTCGCGCAAACATAAAACAGCTACGCGACCTCTCGCGCCGGCTTTGAGTTGCGCGGCGCAATCCCTTTCTTCCGTCGAAAAATGGCGACTCAGACCTCTTGTCCCGCATGCCATGCAAGTCCGGTGTAATTGTTTTAACAATAGGGACGGGGACGAGGGACGTTGTTGAAAGATTGAATATTACATTGATCCCCCCGCCCCGGCCGCCTGAACTTCCCTGACAACCGGCGCATTCCCGGCAGTTTTCGCTCCTGGGGCGCGCCGCCATGCCCGAAAACCCGGCAAACCCGCACACCGCCCGCGATTTTTATGATATTATACCCTGTAACGGCCGCGCCCGGAAAAATTTTCAGGCGATTTCCAAGCGGTTTGCCGCCGCGCAACTTATTATGCTGAATTGGTCGTTTGATGGCCATTGGCCCCGCCAATACAACGCGGCGGGCACGGCCTGATACGACACCTACACAGGTATTGTGCTTCGCACCCGCGATAACCCTGATTATATTATTATGTTTACGACAGTTCAACAACACGTTGATTTTAACATTTATATTAATATTAACGACAACGTTTCCCTACCTAACCGTCGCCTTCCTGACTTGCGCGTTGGGACACCCGCGCTATTTATGGATAATATCGTAAAGCAGTTGGTGTCCGATTCTCCTCCGACCTCCTCCCCCTCTGCGGCGGCGCCTGTCCGCCTAAGGCGGACGGTGAACTCCCCCTTTAATGCCACACCCCCGCCCCGTCAGAGCCTGCGCCGCAGTCATGAACAGCGCTTTAAGGTTATAAGCCATACCAGTGCCGTACTGACAATAAAGCGTACTCTCGCGGAAATAGGTGTTATGTCCCCGAATCCTCCTGGAAGATCTTCACCACGCTGCCGGAGCTCCCCAGCACATTACCGAACCGCACCGCTGTTTCTAAAACCGGGAAGAATACTCCCGTAATCTTTCAATAACATCTTTGAAGGACGGGCCCGGGGCGAACAGCAGGCTGTTCAGCGCTTTAAATTCTTTTTCAAATAGCGTGTAAGCCCCGGCATCCTGAAGCGTGAAAGCGCTGCGCGCCGCGAATTCCTCCGCGTCCGCCCCTTTTATCTTTTCCGCCATGTATGTTTCATACGCCGGTGTCCCTATAAACTGCTTAACCCTATCTACGGCGAGCAGCATATAAAGATCGTAATAATGCCGGCTGAATTGCCGCGGCCTGTCTTTCTGCGGGTCATTGCGGTCCCGCCATTGCCGGAAGCGCCTGCAAATGGTCTGAAGCTTGTCGACAAAAGTATATTCAGGATTAAAACACTTGATCCCTGCGGCGCGGTTATCTGCCACTTCAAGCCCGGCGGCCAGGGCCTTATCCAGCGCCCAACTGCTGAAATCCCTGGGCTCATTAGGGGCGGTCCGGGCAAAGCCAGCCTCCAAGAGAACTTCAGGCTTTAGCCCAATTTCAGGGCCCGGCGTAAAGAAGGAAGCATACTTCAGCCCTATCCCCCCGTTCTGCGCTTTCTCGTCATCATAGACACGGTTCCTGCCCGCCGTAACTCCCGGAATTTTTATGCTTGCGGCAAGTGCGTCGTAAAACTTAAACCTGGCCGCCACCTGCGCCGGTTTGTCACCCTTAACGCTCAATTCAGACGGAGGCTCGAAGCGGATATCAATGTCCTCGGAAAATCTCTCTATAACCCGCCACCCTTTAGACAGCGAGGTGCCGCCTTTTATTTCAAAATACAGACCCAGTTGATTCAGGCCCCACAAGCAGTGCATAACCCAGTAATCCTTTTCAACCACAACCGGAGGCAGGCCCTTCTGGGCGGCCAGCGTCTCAAAAAGCTCTTTGGCGTCGGGCCTGGCGTGAAAGAATTTAAACATAAATTTCGCGGAAAGCCCTTTTAGCCCCGGGCCTTCCATACAGCCTCAGGCAGGTAGCCAGCAAAGCACCGTCAAATTCATTTAAGCGGGGTTTTAAATTCTCAAGAACACCCGCGGTATTGTCAGGCAAACGCTTGAGATTATTCAGCAGATCAACCAGCAGGAATTCCCGGCTTAACTTGTCCGGGTACGCCGGCACCAGGCGGAATTCAAACCGTTTCCCGCCCAGCAAATACTCCCCCGTCCGCTTATGATTATAAACCAGGGCGGCGCTATAAACCTGCGTAAGTCCCAGACCGAACTGAGTAAAATAATTATACGAAGTCAGCAGGAAATCGTCTGTTTTAAGAAAGGCCCGCACAAGCTCACGCTCTTCAGGCGGGGTAACACCAAAAGCATTTTTGCCTGGACAATAATAAAGCCCGCCGGCCAGTTTCCGAACCTCGCCGCTTGCCACAAGAGTATGCAAGTCCCGGTCCACGGCAGTTGAGCAGCCTTCCAGGTCCTGGCGCCTATAGACCCGGCCTGGCTGCATAACATCCCTGAGTTTCTCCGCGTTCTTCATAATGCCTCTGTATTTATAGTATACAGCACTTTTCCGCATTGTGCAAGTGTTTTGTATAAAATATCATGCACTAGCCAGTAGCTTTATATGACAAGAAGGCTCCGCAAGGAGCCTTCTATTCCGCCGCTGGTCCGTTAAAGTAGTGGGGGAGACAGGGGACGTAGATGACTTAATGATTATTTAGGCGAATAGGAATATAATCATCAGCGTCCCCTGTCCCCCAGCGCCCGGTCCCTATTTTCCTCCCAGAATCCTATCCTTAACCTGATTAAATTCCGCATCGGTTGCGAAAGACGAAGCGTTTTTAAGGACCACTTCGTTGCCGGACTTATCTGCACCATATGCCATATAATAAAGATTTTTATTATTTGAAATATCTCGAATAAACTTATTGAGATTTTTTCCTGTATGCCCTGGCAAGTCCGGGAATTTCATGCCAACATATAGAACACAGGTGTCCAAACTGGTGCTATAAGCACTTTCATGAGTGATTTCCTGAACATCTTTAGAAAACATGGGGTTAGTTTCCCGGTCCTTTAAATAATTGGCATAATACTGTTCCGCAGCAGATACACATTGAATCTTATGTTGCTGCAATTTATCTCCAGAACAACCGCATAATCCAATTAGCAATAACGCTATAATTAGTTTCATAACATCCTTCGCCCCCAACATCGACATTCAAACCATACTTCATCTCTATAAGTCATTCATATTGATTTCGGAAAAGAAACTATCACGCTTTCTTGTATATGCGCTTGCTACGACCACAATCCCCACCAATCTCATCAAAAAATTGGGCCACCCCCAATCGCCATGCGTCAAACAAATCATTTATATGCAATATCACCGCTGTGTCTTTAGAAACATCAGCTATTCCATACTGCAAATCACTTACAGAGGCAGCACCCAAAGCATAACATATCGCTTTAGCTTTTTTTTTCAGCATATAATCGTGAAAATGGAGTAACAGTATGTAAAAGGCCACATCGTGCAGCATATATATCTAATGCTGTGCATCCAAATGCTTTTTGTGTGAGCAGATACTTTTCAGTCCACATTAAAAAACTGTTTTTATTCGCATCTGCGTCTCCACTATCCACCCAACCAAGCATATCAATGGCAGAATAAATTAAGATAAGCGCTGGAGTTATAAGCTTATTATCAATACAAACTGAAATCCCTTTCTCAAATGCCTGCAAATTCTGATGAAGACTTTGATTACTCATATTTCCCCTACTGCAAAGTATTCTACCAAACGGATAATAGTGACCCAGTTGTTAACTCCATATCCTCCCACAAATTACTCACAGTCAAACGTGGATGCGGCCACTTCAAGTGATGCTCCGCCCAATTGAATGCCGTTCATTACTAATTTTTTGTGAACTCGTTGCAACGCATACGTAAAAACCTTATTACTTGTCGGGTTTTGATACACATAAACAATCACGTCAGGGCTGCTTGCAATAATGTTCGCAGTATATTCTTGAGAAACCTGCCCACCATTGAAATCCCCATAAATAGACTTTACATTTACAGTGTTGGAACTAATATTCAATGAAATCAAAAAATCTCTATATGAGATGTCGTTGAAATTGGGCTTACTAAATTGCTTTATACCCCACAGATCCTTACACTTGACCTGTTCCAAATCGCCACACCAGTGTGGTGAATTTGTACTACCAGTAATAGTAAAAGCGCTATAGTCAAAAGCCCGGTACGCTTTTGTATTCATACGGCAGTGATAAAGCGTTTCACCGGCGGAGTCGACACTGACCTGATTACTTATTATTTGTGAATAGCAACATGTAGAGAGTGTTATTATCATCCAGAGCATACTTACTTACAAAGTAAATAATGGTTTTCATGTATTCTCCTTATGTATACATCCGGTTTATTGCTAAGATGTAATTTGAAACGCTATTTATTAGCGCCCTTATCCCAACAGAAATATTGTAGCAAATGGAGGTTTAATTATAAGCCTGGCCGCGACATGCGGGCGGGTCATTCGGATGTACCGTGAAAGGGTGGGACATTAATGTATTAATTATTGGGGAAGCGGCGGGCGATTGACTGGATTCCGGCCCTTCGACTACGCTCAGGGTAGACTTTTCGCCGGGACGACGGAATTATTCAAATCCCCCCTTGCCCCCCTTTGCTTAAAGGGGGAGGGCAGAGAGGGAACTGATTCAAATCCCCCCTTGCCCCCCTTTGCTTAAAGGGGGGGTTTGGGAGAGACCGAGACAAATTAAAGCCCGGGCCCCCTCAAGAAGGGTCCGGGCTTGGCAAAAGCACCGACTGACAGATTCTTTGGCTGGCGGCCGCCGGAGGGGATTTCCCCCCTCACCCCAGCCCTCCTGTTCTCCTGAATTGTGGCGCTTTGCGCCACCCCCACAAGGGGAGAGGGAGCGAACGCCGGCGTAAGCGCCGCGCAAGCGGAGCCTACAGCTTAATTTCCACGTCCACGCCGCTGGGGAGGTCGAGCTTCATCAGCTCGTCCACCGTCTTCTGCGTAGGGCTTATCAGGTCGATAAGCCGCTTGTGGATGCGCATCTCGAACTGCTCGCGCGACTTCTTATCCACGTGGGGCGACCGGTTCACGCAGTACTTCTTGATCCTGGTCGGCAGAAGGACCGGGCCAGCTATAAGCGCGCCCGTCCGCTTGGCCGTGTCTATTATCTTGGCCGTGGACTGGTCTATAAGCCTGTAGTCGTAGGCAAGCAGCTTGATCCTTATCTTCTGCTGCGCCGCTGGTTTCAGGTCTTCCGGTTTTATATTTTCAGCCATAATTTACTCTATAATGTCGACGACGACGCCCGCGCCCACCGTGTGCCCGCCCTCGCGGACGGCGAACCTTAAGCCCTTATCCATCGCTATAGGCGTTATCAGCTCCACCGTTATCTCAGTGTGGTCGCCCGGCATGATCATCTCGGCCCCGTCCTTCAGGAAGATCGAGCCCGTCACGTCCGTTGTGCGGAAGTAGAACTGGGGCTTGTAGCCCTTGAAGAACGGCGTATGCCGCCCGCCCTCGTCCTTCGTCAGCACGTACACCTCGCCCTTGAATTTCTTATGGGGCGTGATGGACTTGGGAGCCGCGATGACCTGACCGCGCTGCACCTTGTCCTTGTCGATGCCGCGCAGCAGCATGCCGATATTGTCGCCAGCCATCGCCTCGTCCAGCAGTTTGCGGAACATTTCCAGCCCCGTAGCCACCGAATGCTGCGTCTCGGTGATACCTATTATCTCCACCGCGTCGCCCACGTGCACCTTGCCCCGCTCCATCCTGCCCGTCGCCACCGTGCCGCGCCCCGTGATCGAGAACACGTCTTCCACCGCCATCAGGAACGGCTTATCCGTTTCGCGCTTCGGATCCGGTAT